>JBKJTX010000321.1:0-2637 GCA_046590315.1 Ramlibacter sp.
GGCGGTGCCTGGGACAACGCCAAGAAGTTCATCGAGGACGGCAACCACGGCGGCAAGGGTTCGGAGGCGCACAAGGCCGCCGTGACCGGCGACACCGTGGGCGATCCGTACAAAGACACCGCCGGTCCCGCCGTGAACCCGCTGATCAAGATCATCAACATCGTGGCGCTGCTCATCGTGCCGCTTGTGGTGAAGGTCCACGGCGGCGATGCGCCGAATACCAACAAGGCTGAGTCGCCCCCCGCCATAAGCGCGCCGGCGATGGCGTCCGGGACGGTTGCGCCGGCCAAGTAAAAGCTGCCGCGCTGCACCCAAGGGCTGGCGCGGTGTTAGCCCTTTTTTCTGCCGCGCCGCGAGCCTGCGACCCCGGCCTAGCGCTCAGGCCGTCGCCTGTGTGACCGCCCGGAGCAGCTGACTCGAAGGCTTGACCAGCTCAACCAGTTGAGCGACTTTGTCCTGTTCGATGTATTCAAGCACCAGCTCATTGATGCCGCCGACGACGGCCATCGCCATCCCCGGGGACAGCGGCTGCGCGCGCTTGAGGCCAGCCGCCCCACCATTCACCACGCCGAGCATGAAGTCGGCGATCTCCTTGTTCACGCGGCGCCGTGACTCGAGGCCTTCCGCGCCGAGTCCAAGAATTTCGATGAAGAGCGTGCGCATGAGGACTGGGTTCTGGGCCATGCAACCCAGATACGCGGCCAGTGCCTGCTCCAGCTGTGTCTGCCACTCGTGATTGGGGTCGATGGCGGCGCGCAGCACCTTGAGCGCATTGCGGCTGGCCGCCGCGTACAACGCGATAAGGCACTCGGCCTTGGTGGAGAAGTGCTCGTAGAAGGAACGTCGCGACACGCCGGCCTCGCGCACGATGTCGGCAATCGTCGTGTCTGCATAGCCCTTGGCAGCGACGGCATGCGCCATTCCCTCCAATAGGCGGTGGTGATGCTCGTGTACTTCGGTTCCTGTTTCGGCCATCTCCGAATTGTCCGGCGATTCGGCTGGTACTTGACAGTACCTCGCCGCAGTCTCATCATGCGCACCGGTACTACTTGGTACCGCAAGTCCTATTCTTGAGAATTACAGAGCCTTCAAGGTTCCCGCATGACCGACCTCATCGTCCGCCGCCTGCTTGTCAATATGGAAACGCCGATTCAGCGCCACTGGTGCGCAGGCGATGCCTTTCGCACTGCCTTGTTCAACGCTTTGTCGATGAGCTTTCCGATCGGCGAACAGTTCTTTATCGACTCCGTCCGCGCTGGCTTGAACGCCTTGCCGGCCGAGAAGCAAGAGCGTTTCCGCGCCGAAGTTCAGGGGTTCGTCGGCCAGGAGGCCACGCATCGGCGCCTTCATTCCCTGTACAACGGCCACCTCGACAAGCTCGGTCTCGTCAACGACTGGGCGCCCCGCGCGCAGCGACGCCTTAAGTTGCTGGCCGGGATCGACCCGCGCCACGCGGTGGCTGTCACGGCCGCCAACGAGCACTTCACCGCCATCATGGCTGATTGGATGCTGCGCAACCCCGACGTCTTGGCCAGCGATGATTCGCGACTTACGACGCTCTGGCTGTGGCACAGCGCCGAAGAGTCTGAACACAAGAGCACAGCCTTCGACATTTACCAAGCGCTCGGCGGAAACTATGAGTGGCGCGTGACCTGGTTTCACCGCACCACAAAAATTTTCCTGGCCGACACTTTGCGCCAAACCATCAACAACCTGCGGCGCGACGGCACCCTGTGGAAGTGGAGCACCTGGAAGAGCGCGGCGTCCCACCTGTTCGGCCAGCGCGGCCTGATTCGCCAAACCTACCAGCCTTGGCGCGAATACCTGCGCCGGGACTTCCACCCCAGCCAGCAAGACAGCAGCCCTTCGGCCCGGTGGCTGGCCGAGAACGACGACCACTTCATGCCGGTTGGCGCTGCCGCGTAGCGCGACGCGAGCGTTCCTGCGGTAAAGGCTCGGCCCCGAGCGGACGGTTGTCTTTCGCGCAAAATGCAGGGATGCAATCCCACTACATTGCCAACGCGGCGCACGCCTCGACCGGCGGGCGCACCATCCCGGTTATCGACCCGTCCGACGGACAGCCCTTCGATGAGTTGCAGCGCGGAACGGCCGAGGACGTCGCCATCGCGGTCAAAGCGGCGCGCCAATGCCTGGATTCGATCTGGAGCAAACTGAGTGCAGCCGAACGCGGGCGCCTCATGATGCGCCTGTCTTCCAAGATCGCCGAACACGCCGAAGAACTCGCCGCCATCGAGCAGCGCGATTGCGGCAAACCGACCAAGCAGGCCCGCGCCGACGCGTTGGCCCTGGTGCGCTACTTCGAGTTCTATGCCGGCGCCTGCGACAAGCTGCATGGCGACACCATCCCCTACCTCGACGGTTACAGCGTCTTCACTTGGCGCGAGCCGCACGGCGTTACCGGACACATCATTCCGTGGAACTACCCGATGCAGATCTTCGGACGCAGCGTCGGCGGCGCGCTTGCCGCGGGCAACGTCTGCGTGGTGAAGCCCTCGGAAGATGCATGTCTCTCACTGCTGCGCGTCGCGCAGCTCGCGGCAGACATCGGCTTTCCGGCCGGCGCGATCAACATCGTGACCGGCTATCGTCATGAAGTCGGTGACGCACCCGCGCGCC
>JBKJTX010000364.1:0-4740 GCA_046590315.1 Ramlibacter sp.
AAAGAAGAAGTTCATGCTGCCATCAAGGCGCTGCTCCACGATGAACTCCACCGTTCCGGCCCCGACGTAGTTGACAGCCCGCGCTGCAGCCACAGCAGCTTCGCCCATCTGCTTGCGCATCGCCTCGGTCATGCCCGGCGCCGGCGCCTCCTCCAGCACTTTCTGATGCCGGCGCTGGACCGAGCAATCGCGCTCGAACAGGTAGACAAAGTTGCCTTGCATATCACCGAACACCTGGATCTCGATATGGCGCGGGCGCTGCACGTACTTTTCGATCAGCACCGCGTCGTCGCCGAAACTGTTGATCGCCTCGCGCTTGCACGAGGCCAGCGCGGCGTCGAAGCCTTCGGCCTGGTCCACTGCGCGCATGCCCTTGCCGCCCCCGCCCGCGCTGGCTTTGATCAGCACCGGGTAGCCGATGCGCGAGGCTTCTTTTTTTAGCAGCGCTTCGTCCTGATTCGCTCCGTGGTAGCCGGGCACCAGCGGCACGCCGGCTTTCTCCATCAGTTGCTTGGACGCGGCTTTGAGCCCCATGGCCTTGATCGCCGAAGGCGGCGGCCCGATGAAGACCAACCCGGAGTCGGCGCAGGCCTGCGCGAATTCTTCGTTCTCGCTCAGAAAACCATAGCCCGGGTGAATCGCCTCAGCGCCAGTGCTCTTGGCCGCGTCAATGATCCGCTCCCAGCGCAGGTAACTCTCCTTGGGCGAGCTGCGGCCGATGTGGATGGCTTCGTCACAGGCACTCACGTGCTTGGCGCTGGCGTCGGCGTCCGAGTACACAGCGACGGTGCGAATGGCCATACGCCTGGCCGTGGCGGCAACGCGGCAGGCGATCTCACCACGGTTGGCGATGAGGATTTTCTTGAACATATCTACTCAACTTCCTTGGGGCAATCGCCGGCCGGCGAAGAACTCTTTCAGCCTGCCAATCACCAGCCGCAGGAACTTGACCAGCACCACCATGACAGCGACGGCCAGCACCAGCGTGAGCCCCAGCGCGATGGCGAAGATAAGGGGATGCGTTGCCGACAGCCACAGCATGAACACGACGAAGCCGTCTTCCAGCAAAGACATCCCGATGTTGGAGAAGGGCTCGGGCGAGGTATTGATCGCCGCGCGCGTGGTGAGCTTGGCCGCATGACTGGTGGCCGCCAGGCTGCCACCCAGCAATGCCGCGATCCAGCCCATCGCCTGGTTGTCGGCACCGAGCGCGCCGGCAGCCAGCGCGGCGCCCGCGGGGATGCGAATCACCGTGTGGATGGTGTCCCACACGGTGTCGACCAGCGGAATCTTGTCGGCAAAAAATTCGACGAAGCACATGAAGCCGCTTGCGGCCAACACGCCGGGATGCTGCAGGATCTGCAGCCCCTGCGGCAGATCGACGAAGCCGAAGCTGCCAGCCAGTCCGGTCAATAGCACGGCGGCATAGAGCCGGATGCCGCTGGCCCAACCCAGAGCCCCCGCCAACGCCAGCAGTTGCGGCGTGTCCATCAGATGGCCGATGCTGTCCATGCCTTAACCCTCCAGCAACCAGGCCGGCTTGCGCTTACCCAGAAACGACTGAATGCCCTCCCGGCCCTCGTCGCTGACGCGGATGTCGGCGATGCCCTGCACCGTGCGTTCGGACAGCGATTGGGTGATGTCCTTGCCCGCCACGTCGTGCAGCAGCGCCTTGCACGCTTTGACCGCAGCCGGCCCGGCCTGCACCAGCGCCTTCGCGATCTCGCCCACCTTGGCGTCGAGTTGCTCGGCCTTCACGACTTCGTGCACGAAGCCGATGCGCAGGGCTTCGGCCGCGCCGAAGCGTTCAGCGGTAAGGAAGTAGCGATGCGCGGCGCGCGCGCCCATTGCGCGAATCACATAGGGACTGATGGTCGCGGGGATCAAGCCAAGCTTCACCTCGCTCAAGCAGTACTGCGCCGTATCGGCGGCCACCGCGATGTCGCAGACCGCCACCAAGCCGGTCCCGCCGGCATAGGCATCGCCCTGCACGCGGGCGATGGTGGGCTTGGGGCACTGGTAGATAACGCGCAGCATCTGAGCGAGTGCTTTCGCGTCTTCCAGATTTTCGTCACGCGAATAGCCCGCCATCCGCTTCATCCAGTTGAGGTCCGCGCCAGCGCAGAAGGCCGTGCCGCTCGCTGCCAGAACGATGCAGCGAATCTCCTCGCGCTTGCCGAGCTCCAGGAACACCGCCGTCAGCTCGGTGATCACCTCGTCGTTAAAGGCGTTGCGCACCTCGGGGCGGTTCAGCGTGACCGTGGCAACAGTTCCAACTGTGTCGATGAGGCAGTGCTTCATTGGCATGTCCGTCGTGAGTAGGTGAGACGCATTTTATGGGCTGCCTAATACCTCTTGGCCGCTTCTTCCAGCATCACTTCCGTGGCGCCGCCGCCAATGGCCAGCACGCGGGCGTCGCGCCACAGCCGCTCGATCGCGGTCTCGCGGATGTAGCCCATACCGCCGTGAAATTGCTGGCAGGTCTGGACCACCTCGTTGACGAGTTCGCCGGTGAGTGCTTTGAGCATCGACACATCCTGCACGATGTCGTGCCCCTGGGTGACGCGCCATGCACAGTGATACATGAATTGCCGGGCAGCGCGGGCCTTGGCGTCCAGCATCGACAGACGCTGGCGGATCGTCTGCTGGCTCCACAGCACGTCGCCGAAGGCCTGGCGCTGCCGCACATAGTCGACCGTCAACTTCAGCGCCTGCTGGCAATGACCCACCGCCATCGCAGCCAGGGCGATGCGCTCGGTCTGGAAATTCTTCATCACCGAGTAAAAGCCCTTACCCTCCTCGCCCAACAGGTTGCCGGCCGGGATGCGTACGTTGTCGAAGATGAGCTCCGCAGTGTCGGAGGAGAGCCAGCCGGTCTTCTTGAGCGCACGCCCAACCGTAAAACCCGGCGTGCCCTTCTCGACGATGAACATCGACATGTCGCGCTTCCCGGCGCCGGTTTTGGCGGCGACGAAGTACAGATCGGCATGCACGCCGTTGGTGATGAACATCTTGGTGCCATTGAGCACCCATTGGCCGCCATCCCGCTTGGCGGTCGTGCGGATGCCCGCGACATCGGAGCCCGCGCCGGGCTCAGTAATTCCAACGGCGGTGATGAGCTCGCCAGCCACAACGCGGCGGAGGTATTTGGCTTTCTGCTCAGCGCTACCTGCATGGTGCAAATGCGGGCTCGCCATGTCGGTGTGGACCAGCACCGTGATGATGAAGCCAGCATAAGTGGATTGGGACAGCGCCTCGGCAAACACCAGGTTGGTGAGCGCGTCGGCCTCGGCGCCGCCGTACGTGCTCTCGTACATCAGCCCGAACAGCCCTGCTCCGCCCATGCGGCGCAGCACATCGCGCGGCACGAAACCCTGCTCTTCCCAGGCATGGGCGTGGGGCTCGACTTCGCGCGCAATGAACTTGGCGACCTGATCGCGCAGCAACTCGTGGTCGGGGTTATCGTAGATGGAAGCGTTGGACATGGCGGCGGCCTTACATGCGGAACACGCCGAACTTCGGCTCGCCGATCGGCGCATTGAGGGCGGCGGACAGGCCGAGTGCCAGCACGCGGCGCGTGTCGGCGGGATCGATCACGCCGTCGTCCCAAAGCCTGGCGCTAGCGTAATACGGGTGCGACTGGTGCGTGAACTGGTCCAGCAAAGGCTGCTTGAAGGCGGCTTCTTCGTCGGCGCTCCACTGGCCGCCCTTGCCTTCGATACCGTCGCGCTTGACGGTTGCCAGCACGCTGGCTGCCTGCTCACCGCCCATCACCGAAATGCGCGCGTTCGGCCACATCCACAGGAAGCGCGGTGAATAGGCGCGACCACACATGCCGTAGTTGCCCGCACCAAAGCTGCCACCGATGATGATGGTGAACTTGGGCACGCTGGCCGTGGCCACTGCCGTCACCATCTTGGCGCCGTGACGGGCGATGCCTTCGCTTTCGTATTTGCGCCCGACCATGAAGCCGGTGATGTTCTGGAGAAACACCAGCGGCGTCTTGCGCTGGCAGCACAGTTCGATGAAGTGCGCGCCCTTTTGTGCCGACTCCGAAAACAGGATGCCGTTGTTGGCAATGATGCCCACCGGTATGCCCTCGATGTGCGCAAAGCCGCAGACCAGCGTGGTGCCGAAGCGGGCCTTGAATTCGTGGAACTCGGAAGCATCGACCACTCGCGCGATGATCTCGCGCACGTCATAGGGTTTGCGCGTGTCGGTCGGCACCACGCCGTAGATTTCCCGGGGGTCCAGCTTGGGCGGACGTGGTTGCCGAACTTCGATCGGCCATTTCCTGGTCTTGTTCAGCGTCGCGACAGCCTGCCTCGCGAGCGCAAGCGCGTGCATGTCGTTTTGCGCCAGGTGGTCTGCCACGCCGGAGAGCCTGGTGTGCACGTCGCCGCCGCCCAGGTCTTCGGCCGACACCACTTCTCCGATTGCCGCTTTGACCAGCGGCGGTCCGCCCAAAAAGATCGTTCCCTGGTTCTTGACGATGATGGTCTCGTCGCTCATCGCCGGCACATACGCGCCGCCGGCCGTGCACGACCCCATCACCACCGCGATTTGTGCAATGCCCTGCGCCGAGAGGTTGGCCTGGTTGTAGAAGATCCGGCCGAAGTGGTCACGGTCGGGGAACACCTCGTCCTGATTTGGCAGATTGGCGCCACCCGAGTCGACCAGATAGATACACGGCAGGCAGTTCTGCTGCGCGACTTCCTGTGCCCGCAGGTGTTTCTTGAC
>JBKJTX010000366.1:0-4308 GCA_046590315.1 Ramlibacter sp.
GGCTTGGTCACGAAGTCGTTCATGCCCGAGTTGAGGCAGCGCTCGCGGTCGCGCTGCATCGCGTTCGCGGTCATTGCGACGATGGGCAGGCCGGCCAGCTGCTCGAGCTTGCGCAGTTCCAAAGTGGCCGTCACACCGTCCATCACCGGCATCTGCATGTCCATCAGCACCAAGTCGTACTGGCCGCGCTGCACCATGTCCAGGCCGATCTGGCCGTTGTCCGCGATCTCGACCACGAAGCCAGCGTCTTCCAGGATTTCGCTGGCGACGCGTTGGTTGATGTCGTTGTCTTCGACCAGAAGGATTCGCGCGCCGTGCACGGCGCCGAGTTTGTCTGCGATGGGGCTCGGAGCGACATTGCCTTCGCGCACTTCGGGATGGCCGCCGCTCAAGGCAACGATGGTGGTGTCGAACAGCATCGACGCGTTGACAGGCTTGATCAGGACGTCCTCGATCCCCACTGCTTCCGCCTGGCGCAGCACTTCCTCACGGCCGTGCGCCGTGGCCATGATGATGAGGGGCGCTTGGGCCAACTTCAGGGCGTTCAGGCGCCGTGCGGTTTCGATCCCATCCATTTCGGGCATGCGCCAATCCAGGTACACGATGTCGAAAGGCTTGCCGATCCGGGCCGCTTCGCGAACGGCTTCAATCGCGGCGCGTCCCGATGCCGCTTCCACTACGGTGAAGGTCATGTCCTGCAGCATGTCCGTGAGCACGGCGCGCGCTGAGTCGCTGTCGTCGACGACCAGCGCACGGCGGTGGCGCAGATCGGGCTGTGGCTTCATCTCGCGTGGCGTCACGTGGCTGATGCCTGTTTGTACGGTGAACCAGAACGTGCTTCCCTGGCCCAACGCGCTGGTGACGCCGACGGCGCCCCCCATCAGCTCTGCAAGCTTCTTGGAGATGGCAAGCCCCAGGCCCGTGCCGCCGTACTTGCGTGTTGTGGAGCTGTCGGCCTGCTGGAAGCTCTGGAACAGACGTCCCTTTTGGTCCTCGGTCAAGCCAATACCGGTATCCGTCACCGAAAAGTGGAGCAGGGCGCCGTCGGCAGTGCACTCCTGCACTCGCGCCGCGACGACGATCTCGCCCTTGTCCGTGTACTTGACGGCGTTGTTGGCGTAGTTGATCAGAATCTGACCAATGCGCAGCGAGTCGCCCAACAACCGGCGCGGCACATCGGGGCTGATGTCGAACACCAGCTCCAGGCCCTTCGCACTGCTCTTCTCGGTGATGAGGTCGGCCACGCTGTCGAGCATCTTCTCCAGCTCGAATTCAGCCTGCTCAATCTCCAGCTTGCCGGCCTCGACCTTTGAGAAGTCCAGGATGTCGTTGATGATGCCCAGCAGGTGCTGGCCTGACGACTGCACCTTGCTGATGTAGTCGCGCTGGCGCGGCGTGAGGTCGGTCTTGAGCGCGAGGTGCGACATGCCGATGACCGCATTCATGGGCGTACGAATTTCATGGCTCATGTTGGCCAGGAAGTCCGTCTTCATCTGGGTGGCTTCCTCGGCCAGTTCCTTGGCCACACGCACTTCGGCGTCGGCCTTCTTGCGTTCGGTGACGTCGCGGCTGATTCCCAAAATGCCAATGACCTGGCCGTGCTCGTCGCGCAGCGGGTTGCGCACCGTCTCGAAGCAGATTTCGACGCCGTCCGGGTACGCCGCGACCTCCTCGACCACCGACTTTTGCAGGGTGGCCAACACCTCGGCATCGCGCTGCGCAATGATGTCGGCGCCCTCTTTGGGAAAGACATCGTGCGCAGTGCGCCCGGTGATTTCGGCGCTGGTGGGACCGCGCAGCTTCGTGAAGGCTTCATTGCAGCCGAGAAAGACGCCTTCGGGATCGCGGTACGAGATCAGGTCGGGGATGGAGTTGATGAGGGCATTCAGCAGGGTTTGCTGGCGCTTGGCTTCGAACGCAGCGGCCTTCTGTTCAGTGATGTCCTTGAAACTGACGATAAAAATTTCGTCGTCGCCGTCGTGGGTGAGCGAGGCGGTGGCGTCCACGGTGCGCAATTCGCCGTCGCCGTGCCAATAGCCGGTTTTGAAGCACACGGGCTTCTTTGTGCTGCGCAGTTCAGCGGTGAGTTCCTCCAGCCCTTCGGAACTGAAGTTGACGTCGATGTCTGCGAAAGTGAGGCCCACGAGCTGACCGATGCGGTAACCCAGCACGTCGCATGCCGCCCGGTTGGCGTAAGTGAGCTGCTGAGTCTCGCGCGTGAACCACATCATGGGGCCCGAGCTTTCCACGACGACGTGGTTGAACATCATCTTTTGCTCGAACTGCACGCGCTGCGTGACATCACGGTAGTTGGTGACTTTGCCGACCACCTGACCGCGGACGACTTGCGGCGAGACGTAGCGCTCGAAAATGCGGCCGTCTTTGAACTCGATAATCGCAAATTCGTCTTTGTCGGGCGCGTGCGACCGGCTCTGATCGACGAAAGCTTGCGGATCGACCAGTTGCACGGACTGTAGGGCGATGAGTTCGTTCTCGGACAGACTGCAGAGCGCATCTTCGGGTAAACGCCACATCTCGACGAAAGCAATGTTGTAGTACATTGCGCCGTCGGCGAATTGCACCGCCAGCACACCATCCGTCGTGGAGTCCAGCGTCGCGTAAAGGTGCGACAACGAGGATTGGGCTTGCGCGAGTTCGGCGGATTGGGTCTTCAGCGCCTGCCGCGCCTCCTCAAGTTCGGCGCGCAGGCTGGCCTCTTCCTGCCCGGCAAAAAGATGCGTCTCGGGTTCACGCTTCATGGGGTGCTCCTGGCGCAAGGTTGTTGGATCAATGCAGGCGGTCGGCCATCTCGCGCAGCTCGACGGCCGCGGCGGCACGTTCGGCGGAGGGCAGACGGTCGAGGTCGATCAACACGCGCATGCCGAGACGTTCCCACTGGAACACTTTGCGCGCCGTGGAGGGCGCCTCGGCCTCTTCACGCACGGAAAATGAGCTGATCGGCTCGGAGAAGCCCTTGGCCATCAGCGGCTGCTGTTCCACCGCGATGATTTCGTCCTTGACCATGGCATAGGTTTCCTTGGAGATAAGGATGCCACCCGGGTCGGCGGCCTGTTCGAGCCGTGCGGCGAGGTTCACCTCGGACCCGATGATGGTGTAGTCCATTCGCAGGTCGCTGCCGAAGTTGCCGACGTCGCAGTAGCCTGTATTGATGCCCATGCGCACCTGGAAGGTCTTGTCCGAGCCCATTTCGCGCCAGAGGATCTGCAGTTCGGACATGCGCCGCTGCATGGCCATCGCCATCTTCACGCATTGCAATGCGTCCTCCTTCACGCCCCGGCTCTCGGGGTCGCCAAAGAAGATCACCATGGCGTCGCCGATAAACTTGTCGAGCGTGCCCCCGTACTCGTAGGCGATCTTCGACATTTCCGAGAAGTAGCTGTTCAAGAGAAAAGTAATGTCCTCAGGCTGCCACTTGGAGGTAGACGCCGTGAAGTCCTTGATGTCGGAGAAGAACACCGTGAGCTTCTTGCGTTGCGTGCGGATCTCGGCGTCGCGCGAACCGTTGAACAGGGATTCGTAGACTTGCGGTGCCAGGTAGCGGCCCAGCTTTTCCGACAAGGCCTGCAGCCGCCGGGCATTCGCGCTGCGCTCCAGATGCGTGTTCACGCGGGCCAGGACGATTGGCGGGCTGATGGGCTTGGTGATGTAGTCGACGGCGCCCAGGTCCAGACCAAACTGTTCTTCCTCGACGCTGGTGAGCGCCGTAAGGAAGATGACCGGGATGCCAGCAGTGGAGATATTCGCGCGCAGTCGGCGCATCACTTCGTAGCCGTCCATCTCAGGCATCATGATGTCCAGCAGGATCAGCTCGGGCGGCGAATCGGACTGCGCCATGGCCAGGGCGGTGGCGCCATTTTCGGCCGTCGTGACCTCGTAGGTCTCCTCGAGCAGGGCGCTCATGAGGAACAGGTTGTCGGCCGTGTCGTCGACCACCAGGATGTTCGGCTTGCGAGTCGTTGTCTTGTTGGTGTCCATTTTCGCTGTCCCTTGTTGAAGGCCGCCCCACCTGTTGAGGCGACAGGTGAATGAGACCATCCGCGCGTTCGGCACGCCTACGAAAAAACCTCGGGTCAGCTAAGCAATTTGCCCTGCGCCTAAAGTGTTAAGCGAATTCATCCTCCGCTCCAGCGCTTGCGCCGTGGCCGCGTACGCGCCATACTGTACAAATGAAAGGGGTATCCGCTTAGCTCCACTAGGCCATTTCAGCGGATTCTTCGGCGGGCAGCACGATGTCGGCGTAGGTCACCGGATCGGTGACGACGGCCTGTTGCATCAGCCTGTAGAACA
>JBKJTX010000398.1:0-3160 GCA_046590315.1 Ramlibacter sp.
ATATCATGGGGCGCGACATGGTAGGCCGGCCGGCCTACGAAGTGGCGCGTCTGGGGCTGGCCTACGTGCCCGAAGGCCGCGGCATCTTCGGCAATCTGAGCGTGGTCGAGAACTTGAAGATGGCAGCGCGCGCGGGTACTCGCGGCCAGCGCGACTGGACGTACGAGCGCGTCCTCGACACCTTTCCCCGCCTGAAAGAGCGGTTGGGGCACGGCGGCCAGCAACTCTCGGGCGGCGAGCAGCAGATGCTCACGATCGGGCGCGCGCTGATGACGAATCCTGATGTGCTGATCCTCGATGAAGCCACTGAGGGGCTGGCCCCTTTGGTCGCGCGGGAGATCTGGCGAATCTGCGAGCTCATCCGTGGGGGTAACATATCCAGCGTGATCGTTGACAAGAATTGGAAGCACGTGACACAGATCACCGACCGCAACGTGATCCTGGTGAAGGGTGAAATTGCGTTCACCGGCACTTCGGATCAATTGCGGGCGCAACCCCAAGTGCTCGACCAATACCTGGGCGTCTAGCACCTGCGATAGGGAAAAAAATGAAGAAACTACTTGCTGCTGCGGCCGCGTTGTCACTGGTTGGGTGTGCATTCGCTCAGTCGAACAAGGATCAGGAAGTCAGATTCGACACCCGCACCGAATCCGGCACCGTCATCACCGGCGCCGAATGCATGATTCGTTCCTCGCTGACCGTTCCATCAGGGGACGCGATCATGATTCGCCGTTCGTCTTCGGACCTCACTGTGGTGTGCATACAGGAGGGGCAGCCCCCGGCGTACGGCCGGCTGGTGTCGCGCGTCAATGCCGCAATGGCCGGCGATATTGCTATCGGCGTCCTCGGCGGTGTCCTGGGTGGCGCCGTCGGCAATCTGCTGGTCCACGGCACGGTCATCCACAATCCCCGCACGACCGGCTACTCCTACCCGGCCTGGGTGCAGCTGGTGTTTGGGCAGACGCTGGTGTTTGATCGGGCGCAAGAGACTGATGGGGTCCCAGTCACCGGCGTGGCCGCAGATGAGTACCGGGCGAAAACTCCGCGTGTAACGAACGCCACCTCAACAGCCTGCGCTTACGGCGCGGCGCCCTGCCCCTAATGACCCTTACCCGGCTGTGCTGGGAACTTCCGAGCGCCAGCCCTACGCCTGAGTTACCGGCAGTTCCGGCATCGATCAGCTAAGTAGTTCGCATGCTCACGCAGTCGTCGGCAAAGCGTCGAAGGCATTGTAGGTATCGGACTACGCTGCTTTGCCTGCGCCTCCTGCAAAGCCCCGAAACACCCAGACACAGAATCATCGCTCAGCTTCACGCAGCCCGAGCATGACGGAATTCAAGATCACGGACACAGCCATAAGCGGTGCTGCGCCACGGGGCGTTTCGCACCACCACAGGCAGTTCGAGATCATGGGTGCGCACCTGATGCAGGGCGGCATCCGCTTCACGGTGTGGGCGCCCAACGCCCGCTCGGTCGGCGTGGTCGGCTCCTTCAACAACTGGCACAGCCATCCCCTGAAACCGATGGAAGACGGCAGCGGCCGCTGGACCGGATTCATCGACGGCGCACGGACCGGGGACTACTACAAATATCGCGTGCAGGGCGTGAACGGCGAGTGGATGGACAAGGCTGACCCTTACGCCTTTCGCTGCGAGCACCCGCCAGGGACCGCGTCACAGATCTGGGACCTGACACACAGCTGGGGCGACCGCGACTGGATGGCTTGCCGCGGGATCACGCAGTCCCAGCGCGCCCCCATGTCCATCTATGAAGTGCACCTGGGCTCCTGGCAGCGCGAGGAGGACGGGCGCTTCCTCAATTACCGCGACATCGGCGTGCGGCTCGCCACCCATTGCGAAAACCTGGGCTTCACGCATGTCGAGCTGATGCCCGTGGCCGAGCATCCCTTCTACGGGTCATGGGGCTACCAGACGACCGGCTACTTCGCGCCGAGCGCGCGCTACGGCGCTCCGCAAGATCTGATGGTGCTGGTCGACACGCTGCACCAGCGCGGGATTGGCGTCATTCTCGATTGGGTGGGCTCGCACTTTCCGGCCGACGCCCATGCGCTTGCTCACTTCGACGGCACGCAGCTCTATGAGCATGCCGATCCTCGGCTGGGCTTTCATCCGCAGTGGAACAGCCTGATCTTCAATTACAGCCGGTATGAGGTCCGCGACTTTCTCATCAGCAACGCGGTGTTCTGGCTGGAGAAATATCACTTCGACGGCATTCGGGTCGATGCAGTGGCGTCCATGCTCTACCTGGACTTCGCGCGCGAACCCGGCGAGTGGCTGCCTAACGAAAACGGCGGCCACGAGAACCTGGACGCCGTGCGCTTTCTGCAGGACCTCAACAGTTCGGTCTACGCCCAGTTCCCCGACGTCCACATGATCGCGGAGGAGTCCACCGCCTGGCCGGGCGTGTCGCGGCCCGTCCATGACGGGGGCCTCGGCTTCGGCATGAAGTGGAACATGGGGTGGATGAACGACACGCTGCGCTACATGGCGCGGCCGCACTTCTTCCGGAACTGGCACGGCGACGATATCCGGTTCTCGGCGGTGTATGCGTTCGACGAGAATTTCGTCCTGCCTCTGTCGCACGACGAAGTGGTTTATGGCAAGGGAAGCCTGCTGCAAAAGCAACCGGGCGACGAGTGGCAGCGCTTTGCGGGCCTGCGCACGCTGTATGGCCTGATGTGGGGCCATCCCGGCAAGAAGCTGCTCTTTATGGGCGGCGAATTCGCGCAGCCGCAGGAGTGGCACCACGATCGCATGCTCGACTGGCATCTGTGGGCGCGGCCCTTGCATGCCGGCATGGCGCGCTGGATCGCCGACCTGAACCGCGCCTATCGCCGCATCCCGGCATTGCACGTCAACGATTTCCATGGCGCGGGCTTCGCGTGGTTGCCCCTGGCCACCGACGACCCCACCGTCCTGGCCTTCGTGCGACGCGCCGACCCGGGGGATGCGTGCGCGATCGTGATCTGCAACCTGACGCCGGAACCGCGTCAGCAGTTGCATGTTGGAGTTCCTCACGCCGGCACGTGGATCGAACTCCTCAACAGTGACGCCGCCTGCTACGGAGGCAGCGGCATGGGAAATTTCGGCAGCGTCGAAGCTGCCGAAACTCCGCTACATGGGCAGCCCGCCACCTTGGC
>JBKJTX010000126.1:0-13876 GCA_046590315.1 Ramlibacter sp.
ACGCCGCGTACGGCGAACTGGGCGGACATATCGCTTCGTATGCACGTGCCTGGAAGAAGTGGTTGAATCCCACCTCGAATAAATCCGCCGCACTTGCATACGAAGCGATATGTCCGCCCAGTTCGCCGTACGCGGCGTTGGCGCGCGCCACCATCGCCAGTGCGTTCCACCGCATCAGGGACCCCAGGCGCTCCTCTATCGCCAGGTCGCCCGGAAAGGCCGGCTGCTGATCGACCGCGATGGAGTTGACGTACGGCGTCACCAATTCGGGCGACCACGCGACGTGCGGACTGCGTGCCAGCGCGGCGATCTCATCGAGGATGAAACGCGCGCGCGCCGGACCGTGGGTGGCGACCAGCGACAGCAGCGCTTCGCGCCATTCGGCTGTCTCGACGGGGTCCATGTCCCCGGTTGGAACTTCAATACTCGGCATAGATCTCTAGAACGTTGTCCTCGGGATCTCGAAAGAACAGGGTCCGGTGCCGCAGCGCTGGAATGTCCGTGACGGGGCGAACGATTGGCACCCCCCTCGCCGTCAACTCCTTCTGGCATTCGTCGATCACGCTCGGCGGTACTCGAAATGCGAGTTGCACGGATGCGGATCCCGAAACTGCCGGCCCGTCGTCCCACGCATCCAACCAGGGGCCTCTTGGGCGCAAGGTAAGCAAGCACGAACCTATTCTGAATGAGACCCAGCGCTCACTGTCGGTCTCCATTGGGAACCCCATCACGTCTTTGTAAAACGCTCGGGTCTCCTTCATGTTCTTGCAAAGCAGGATCGTGTAATCCACGCTCCTGATTTCCTTGATGCTCATTTGGTTTTTCCTGGTCCTGGTCAAAAAAATATCGAGTCAGCCGCCAGTCAACGGCAGTGCTGAAGGACAACCCCTTTAGCGACTGGCAGTGGCCCGCTGAGCAAGTGAAAGCGCGTCCCGTCCTGAAGATGAGCAAGAGCGGCCGAGGGGCGCAGCAGTTCCAGCGCCATGGTCGCATCGCCGTCGCCTGCCAGCCAGTCTTCGATCGAAATGGCGAACCTCACGCTGAACCCCCGGCGCCCGACGAGCACAGTTGCGAGCTGGTCCGTCGGAATGGGCCGGGCCAACGCCACCGGCAGAGCCAGTCGCTGCAGGTTGACCTCGATGTCCGCTGAAAAAGGCACATCAGGCGAAAAACGCGTAGGCGGCGACGATCCTCTGGGCAGCTTCTTGCTGAGATAGGCGATCAAATTCCCGATCGCCGGCAACCACAGCACCAGCATCAGGGTCCCGACGTCGCGGGTGATTGAGGGGTCCGGCGCCATACCGCGGATGACTGCGCCCAGTGCTGCGGCCAGTAGCAGCAAAGCCATGGCGAAGCGCCTACGCGTGGGAGTGACCGTAATTGGCATGCCGCATTGTCGCGCCCGGGGGGGTCTTGCAGGCCGCATGGGAACCGGCTATACAACTGCCATGACCGACGAAAGCAAGTCCGCAGCCGCCGCACCTGATGCGGTGACGCCCTATCTATGGATGGCATACAACAACGCGTGGGCCAATCATCGCCTTCTGACGGCTTGCCTGGCGCTCTCGCCGGACGAGTTCACCGCGCGACGCACAGGATTTTTTCCGAGCTTGCGCGCGACGTTGAACCACAATCTGATTGTCGATCGATTTTACGTAGACGCTATGGAAGGTGGCAGGCTTGGGCCTGCTGCGCGGGCCGACGCCGAGCCTTGCACCACCGTTGCAATGCTGATCCAGGCGCAAGCCGAAATCGACGGCCGCTTGCTGGCCGTTCTCAAGGACCTGGACGAGGATGGTCTTACACGGATGATCGCCATTCACCGCGCAACCCGCGTGCAGCAAGAGTCGATGTGCCGCCTGTTGCTGCACCTGTTCCAGCATCAAATTCATCATCGCGGACAGGCGCACGGAATGCTGAGCGGCACCTCGGTTCCACCGCCTCAGTTGGACGAATTCTTTTTTACGGAAGAGGCGCCGCTTCGCGTCGACGAGTTCAAGGCGCTTGGCTGGACGGAGGACGCGATCTGGGGGCCACGGGGAAACTCGGATCAGGCCGATTGAAGGCCATCCGAATTTCGAACGCCGATGGGCAAGTCGGTGGCCGTGAGGAACCGGATGGGGCGTCGGCTTGCGGGAGACATGGCGGCCAGAAGAATGCCGAAGCGCGCCTCGCTGACCCGTCCTGCAATATCGATATCCCTGAGCAATGAACGCAGTTTGATCACTGTCCGCAGCAGGCTTTCTTCGGCGGCCTCGGTGCCCAGGTGGTCCCGAATCAGGCTGTAGTTATTCAGCTCCAGCAGAACGATGGCCGTCGGTTCCTTGCTGGTGGCATAGCGCTGCAGCGCATGCAACAGTCTTGCGAAGAAATGCTTTCCCTTCGGCAGGCCGGTGAGCGGATCCTGGCTTTCGGCGGCCAATTGGCGCAACCTGCTGGACCGGCGTTCCCGCGATCGGCTGTTCAGCGCCGCCTGCAGCATGGGCAGGTCGAACATGATCGCCAACAGCAGTGCGTATTCCGTGAACCACGAAGCCTCAATGACGCTGAAAACCCGCGCCAGTGAAGTGACCACCGCCACCGTCAGGGGTGCCGAGCCGAGCATCATCCAACGGCCCACCTTGTCGCCGCGTCGCCACGTTCCGAATGCCGCGAGCACGCCCACGCCGGAGACGAGCAGCAGGTACACCGCCAAGGCCCCAAGGGCCAAGGGCCGTCCGATCTGTCCAAAGCTCAAGGCGAGCGGAATGCCGGCCCAGGCAAGCGCGCGCAGCAGCAGTCCCAAACGCGGTGCGCGGCTTGCCGCGGCACTCAGGTGTGCCGTGACTGCGCTGGCAAGTGCGCCGGCCAATATGGCCAAAACGCCCGGAGCGAGATCAACCCAGCGACCGGAGTTGCCCCATATCAGAATGTGCGGCGACGCCGGTGTTCGCCGCGACAGCCAGCACACTGACCAGTGCATATCCGGCCAGCTGCAAATAAGCGCGGTCGCGGTGCGCCCATGATCGCAACAGGCTGCTGGCCACCAGCAGCGCAAGGGTTCCCATGGTAAGACCCAGCCCAAGATATTCGTATTGGGCCCGCTGGTAGTACTGCGCCGGGGACTCGACGTGCAGCGGCAGTGCAAGCGGGATGGCGTGCCGTACCTGGATCACGACGTCGGTCGGCTGGCCGGGCTGCAGGCGAACCGGAAACGATGGATATCGGGCCGCCAGCGGCCCGCAGATCGGATGAGCCAGATGGTGCCGAGAATGTCTACTTCCTAATGTCGGCTCACAAAGCCAGAGCAGCTCAGGAGGCCCCTATTGTCGGCGATGCCGCTATCTCTGTGCCGACGGCAGAGCTTCTAGCTTTGTGCTTCCACACTTACCATAGCCTTCCGCCCTTCCGGAGACCCACATGGCTGCCCCTATCCACGACCTTGCCAACGCGCCCGCGCATCGACTCGCACGCCTCTTCGCTTCCGGCGAGGCCTCGCCCGTCGAAGCCTGCCGCGCGGTGCTGGCGCGAATCGAGCGCTTTAACCCCGAGTACAAGGCCTTTGTGCACGTGGACGCAGAGGGCGCGCTGGCCGCTGCGCAAGCGAGCGAGAGCCGGTGGCGCAGCGGGTCCTCGCTCGGGCCGTTGGACGGCGTGCCGGTGTCCATCAAGGATCTAATCCTCACCAAAGGACAGCCGACGCTGCGCGGCAGCTTCACCGTCGACGAGAACCAGCCGTGGGATGTGGATGCGCCGGTCACAGCCCGGTTGCGCGAAGCCGGCGCGGTGATTCTCGGCAAGACCGCCACGCCCGAGTTCGGCTGCAAGGGCGAGACCAATTCGCCGCGCTCGGGCTTCACGCGCAATCCCTGGAACCCGGCGCGCACGCCGGGCGGATCTTCTGGCGGCGCGGCTGCCGCGGTGGCGCTTGGCATGGGACCGATCGCGGTGGGCACGGATGGTGCCGGCTCGGTGCGCATTCCGGCGGCCTTCTGCGGCACCTTCGGCTTGAAGCCCAGCTTCGGCCGCGTACCGGCCTATCCGCTGTCGCCGTTCGGCACGGTGGCGCACTTGGGGCCACTCACCATGGACGTCCGCGACGCGGCGCTCGCCATGAACGTCATGAAGCGTCCCGACGCGCGCGACTGGACATCGCTGCCCGCCGATGAAGGCGACTACACGGCAGCCCTCGATCAGGGAATTGCCGGGCTGCGCATCGCGTGGTCGCCACGTCTGGGCTACGCGCAGGTGAACCCCGAAGTTGCGGCCAGCGTGCTGGCTGCGGTGCGGTCACTGGAAGCGGCCGGTGCGCTGGTCGAACAAGTGGACCCCGGCTTCGACGATCCGCTCGACATCACGACCGGCCTCTGGTTCGTCGGGGCGTGGACGGTGTGGAACTCGCTCACGCCCGAGCAGCAGGCGCGCACCGACCCCGATTTCAGCGCGCAGGCGGAATTGGGCAGCCGGCTTTCGGCGCTGCACGTGCAGCAGTTGCACATGCGCCGCGGTGTGCTGGGCTCGCACATGCGGCAGTTCATGCAGCGCTACGACTTGCTGGTCACGCCCTCCGTCGCGGTGCCGGCGTTTGATGTCCGCGCGCCCGGTTCAGGGGCCATGTCGCCCGAAGCGATGCTGGCATGGACGCCATTCAGCTATCCGTTCAACCTCACGCAACAGCCTGCGTGTTCGGTCCCTTGCGGATTCACGGCCGACGGCCTGCCGATCGGATTGCAGTTCGTCGGCCCCATGTTTCGCGACGACCTCGTGCTGCGGGCGGCGGCTGCGTACGAGGCGCTCCAGCCGATCCCGCGCCCATCCGTACCGGGCACGAAGTGACTACAGTCTATGCATGACCTATGAACTGCACTATTGGCCCACGATCCAGGGTCGCGGAGAATTTGTGCGCCTCGCGCTCGAGGCCGTCGGCGCGGCTTACCTCGACGTCGCCCGCGGTCCAGCGCACGCGGGCCACGGGGTTCCCGCGCTGCTTCGAACGCTGAACGACCGGAGCGTTCGGCAGCCCCCCTTTGCTCCGCCCTATCTGAAGGATGGTGATTTCATCGTAGGCCAGACAGCAGCCATCTTGCAGTACCTGGCTCCGACGCTGAAGCTGGTTGCACGCAGCGAGCAGGCGCGCAGCTGGACGATGCAGATCCAGCTCACCATCGCCGACATGGTGACGGAGGCGCACGACACCCACCACCCTATCGCCTCCGGCCTCCACTACGAGGACCAGAAAGTAGAAGCGCTGCGGCGTGCGGGCAATTTTTGCCGCGAGCGGATTCCCAAGTACCTGCGTTGGTTAGAGCGCATCCTTGCGCAGAATCCCGCCGGGGATCGCTTCCTGGTAGGCAACCGCCTGAGCTATGCGGATCTGTCGCTGTTCCAATTGATCGAAGGACTGCGCTACGCGTTTCCGTTGGCGGTCGAGGGAGTTCTCGGAAGCACACCGCTCATCGTGGCAGTGCACCGCCGTGTCGCCGCGCTTCCGCGCGTGGCCGCTTACCTGCGAAGCGAACGGCGAATTCCGTTTAACGAGGAAGGAATCTTTCGTCGTTATCCGGAGTTGGATATTGCATCGAGTAGTCAGCACTGACCCGCGTCTTAGTAGGTAAGCAAGACCTTGACGCTGCGCAGCAATCGCCATGCTGGATAATGAATTTACTAGCCCCCAATCGATAGTCAACCGATGCATGAGATCCAACAGGACGCGTCTGCAGCTCGGCGCGAGGACGCTCGCCTGACGAGCGGCCGCGGCCAATTCACCGACGACGTCCCCTGCCCCGGTGCTCTGCATGCCGTGTTCGTTCGCTCTGCGCACCCGTCGGCGTCGATTCGTTCGATCGACAAGTCCGCAGCACTCGCGAGCGACGGGGTGGTTGCCGTGCTCACCGGCGCCGACATGGCCGCCGAAGGCTTCGTCGACTGTCCGGCGCCGTTCAAGTTCGCCCAGGGGGATGGCAGCTTCGCGTTCGAAACGCCGCGGCCGCTGCTTGTGCGCGAACGGGTGCGCTTCGTCGGCGAACCGGTGGCGATGGTGCTGGCACGGACGTTCGCAGCCGCGCAGGAAGGCGCGGACAAGGTCGCGGTGGAGTACGAAGAGCAGGCGTGCGTCACCCGATGCGCTGCCGCGCGCGGCCCCGCCGCACCGCTCGTTTGGGAAGACCGGCCCGGCAACATCGCCTACCACTGGCGCCATGGAGACGATGCTGGCGTGCAGGCGGCGCTTGCCGCGTCGTCGCGCGTCGTGCGCCTCACATCACGCGTCAGCCGCGTCGCCGCGATGCCCATGGAGCCGCGCGCTGCCCTCGCGTACACCGGTGAGGACGGCCGCCCGGTGGTGCGGCTGTCGCATCAGAGTCCATACGGATTTCGCGACGATGTGGCCAAGCTGTTCGCCCTCGCGCCGGCGGACCTGCGGGTCATCGTCGGCGATGTCGGCGGTTCATTCGGCATGAAGTCGGGCGCATTGCGCGAGGAGCTGCTGGTGTTCTGGGCGGCGCGCCACGTCGGCCAGCCGGTCCGCTGGACAGCATCGCGCAGCGAATCGTTCCTGGCCGACGAACACGCGCGCGACGTCGTCATCGACGCTGAACTGGGGCTGGACGCGCAGGGACGCTTTAGCGCTTTACGCGTTCGCTACGAGGTGAACGCGGGTGCCTACATGTCCTGGCGCTCCACCGCCCCGGTCGGCAACATCGGCGGCATCTCGGGCGTGTACATGATCCCGGCGACGGCCGCTGAAGTGCTGGGCGTCTTCACCAACACGCACCCCACCGCACCCTACCGCGGGGCCGGGCGCCCGGACGCCACGTATGCGATCGAGCGCCTCATCGAGGTGGCCGCCGCCGAAACGGGGATGGACGCGGCCGAACTGCGCCGCCGCAACCTGATCCCCGCGTCTGCGATGCCCTACCGCACCAGCTTCCGGTTCGAATACGACTGCGGAGATTTCGAGCGCAACCTGGACAAGGCGCTCACCCTGGCAGATTACGCTGGTTTTGCCGGCAGGCGCGCCGAGGCCAAGTGCCGCGGCATGCTGCGCGGCATCGGCATCGCGATGCCGATCGAGATGGCGGGCGGCCTGCTCTCCGACAACGCACGGCTCAGCGCGAATGCGGACGGCACGATCACCTTGCAGGTCGGCTCGATGTCGGTGGGGCAGGGCCACGAAACGGGGTTGTCCCGACTGGTGGCGCAGGCACTTGGCATTCCGATCGCCCACGTGCGATACCAACAGGGCGACACTGACCTGCTCAAATCCGGGCGGGGCAACGGCGGGTCGTCTGCGCTGATCCAGGGCGGCTCCGCACTTCGTCTTGCATCCGAGAACCTGATCGAGCATGCGCGCCACGCGGCCGCACATCGGCTCGAAGCCGCCCTGGCCGATATCGAGTTTGCCGACGGTGTGTGCCGCGTGGTCGGTACCGATCACAGCGTCAGCCTGGCGGAACTCGCGCGCGCAGGCGAAACGCTGCAGGGCGTGGGCATGTTCAAACCGGAGCGGCCGACGTTTCCCAACGGTTGCCACGTCTGCGAGGTGGAGATCGACCCTGCCACCGGGCAGGTGACGCCGCTGCAGTACGTGAGCGTCGAGGACGTGGGCCGGGTGCTCAACCCGGCGCTGGTCGAGGGCCAGATCCACGGCGGCGTGGTGCAGGGGCTCGGTCAGGCCCTGATGGAGGAGGTCTGCTTCGACGACTACGGCCAGCTGTTGACGGGCACGTTCATGGACTATGCGATGCCGCGCGCCAACGATGTTCCGGAAATCGTCAGCGCCAACCTGGAGACGCCGACAGCACTGAACCCCCTGGGCGTGAAGGGCGTCGGCGAGGCCGGGACGGTGGGGGCGCTCAGTGCGACCATGAACGCTGTGTGCAACGCGCTGCTGCCCGAAGGCGTGCGCCATCTGGACATGCCCGCGACGCCGATGCGCGTCTGGCAGGCACTGCGCGACGCTGGTGGCGAAGATTAGTCCGACATCGGCAGCGCCAGGCTTTCTGCCAGGTCCAGCAGCAGTGGCGCCACTGATTGCTCCAGCAGACGGGGCGAGAAATGGGAGCGCGAGCCGCCGAAACTGATGCAAGCCGCGGCCGCTGCGCCGGGCCGAGCAATCGGAACGCCAATTGCGTTCAACTCCGGATGTAGCATGCCCTGGTTGATGACGAACCCGCTGTCGGTATAGGCTTTCAGCGCAGCCGCCAACGGTTTTTGTACCCGCTTATATTCACTGGGCGAACGGCTGCGCAGCGTCTTGAGCAGTTCATCGCGTTGCGTCCCGGTGCAGCTGGCCACATGGGCCCAACCCATGGCGGATGAGAGGATGGAAACCCGGGCGCCGACCCGCAGACCGGTGAACACCGGAGTTCCGCCTTCAAGCCGCTGCAAGTACACCATGTCGATGTCATCGCGTGCCCCTATTGAAATCGCGCCGCCAAACCGGCCGGCGATCTCCGCCATCCGGGCCCTCCCCAGGTCGGCGAGCGGCCTTCTGACCACCGCCGAGTGGCCCAGTTTCAAGACTGACAGCCCGGGACGGAAACGTTCCTGGCTGGTGCGCTCCAGAAAGCCGAGTTTCAGCAAAGTCTGGCACAGCCGCCAGACGCTGGCCTGCGGCAAGCCCAGGAGCCGGGCCACCTCGCTGGCTGTCAGGTCGGCCTCGGCCTCGGCCAGACATTGAAGTACCGTGAGCCCGCGTGCCAGTGCCCCCACGAAGACCGACTCACCGCCGTCGTCAACGTCATCGGCGGGAGCATGGTCGGCAGCTGCCTGTTTGGTTTTGATGGTCATGTTCTGCCGTCGATTCTCGCCCTTTGGCGCCAGCAGCAAGTTGAGCGTATTATTCACTTTCAAACGTTATCATGCCATAAATGAATAGAGGCTCAGCTGTGGAAATTCGACCACTCAAACCCGGCTTCGCTGCCGAAATCCTTGGACTTGATGTTCGCGCGGGCCTTGACGCGCAGACGCATGCACGGGTGGAGGAGGCGCTTAGGCAATATCCGGTGCTGTGCTTTCGCTGTCAGCCCATCGACGACGATCACCAGCAGGCCTTCATTCAGTTGTTTGGCCCACCTTTCACGACGGCGGCGACTGAAATCTCGAGCAAGGCGGGACTGCATCCCCATCTCTATGACATCTCGACCGTGGACGACGAAGGCGAGCCTGTCGGGCCCGACAGCGTGCAGGCGGTGTACCTGAAGGCCAACTTGTTGTGGCACACCGACGGCACCCAGGTGCAGCCGCCGCTGCGGGTGACAGCGCTCTCGGCGCGCACGTTGCCGCCGCCTCCGCCGCCGCCTGAATACGCGGACATGCGCGCGGCCTGGGACGCACTTCCGCACCAGCGCAAGGAGCAGCTGGAAGGACTGACAGTGCAGCACAGCCTGTCGGCCTCCCGAGCCAAGATCGGATTGAACCAGCTCTCGGCCGAGACGCTGGCCAAGCGTCCACCGGTTGTGCAACCACTGGTGCGAACGCATTCCGATGGCCGCAAGTCGCTTTATCTGTCTTCCCATGCGTCGCACGTGCTCGGCATGCCGTCAGCGGAATCTAAGGCTCTGCTCGAGGAGCTCGAGCGCTTCGCGACGCAGCCACCCTTTGTGTATTCGCACGCGTGGCAGCCGCACGATCTCATGCTGTGGGACGACAGCTGCACCAACCACCGGGCAACCCCGTATGACTCCCCGCATCCCCGGCGGATGCGATGGAGCGGCGCCCTTGAGCTGGCCGCGACGATCTGAGCCTCTAAGCCCGCGGACGCGGCCAACCCGAAGGAGACATTGAGATGAGAACAATAACCAGGCGCCGGCTGGGCGCGATTGCAGCGCTCTTGTGGGCCGGGGCGGCACTCGCCCAGAGCGATGCCTTTCCCAGCAAGCCGATCCGCATCATCGTGCCTTTCGGTGCCGGCGGGGCGACCGACAACGTGGCGCGAACCTTCGCATCACGATTGTCAACCCGCCTCGGGCAGCCCGTGCTGGTGGAGAACAAGAGTGGCGCAAACGGGATGCTGGCAGCCGATTTCGTGGCCAAGGCCGCACCGGACGGCTACACGCTGCTGCTCGGAACGAACACCACGAACGCCGCCATCACTTCCTTGTACAAGTCCGTGCCATACGATCCGGCCCGGGACTTTTCGGCGATCTCTCTGCTGGCGGTAGTCAGGCAGGTGGTGCTGGTGAACAAGGATTCGCCGGTGCGCTCGATGCGTGAATTGATCGCGCAGGTCAAGGAGCGGCCCGACACCGTTCAGTATGGGTGGGTGAGTTCTTCCGAACGCATCGCCACCGAGATGTTGGCGACCAAGGCCGGCCTGAAGCTGCTGAACATCCCCTATCGCGATACCGGACAAGCCATCACCGGCCTGATCCGCGGCGATGTCCAGCTGTACATCGGAGACCTCGCGAGCACGCTCACACATATACGCAGCGGCGCTGTGCGCCCGCTGGCTGTGACCAGCTTCGATCGCGCACCGGTTCTGCCCGAGCTGCCCACTGTGGCGCAGGCCGCCGACCTTCCCGGCTACGGCCTGGAAGCCTTCCTGGCCCTCTTCGCCCCGTCGAGGACTTCTCCCGACATCATTCGCGCGCTGAATGCCGCGGTGCAGGAAGCGGGGCAGGATTCGGCACTGCGCAGCAGCCTGAATGGTCTGGGCATCGACGCAAAGACCACCACCTCCGACGCCCTGGCAGCGCAGGTGCGGGATGCTGCTAAGTTCTGGACCAAGGCTGCAGCCGACGCGGGCATCAAGCCCCAGTAATGGCACGCTCAGCCTGGTCGGATGCCGGCCTGACCTAATGTAGACCGAGCTTTTACCGCTGAGCTGCGGACCCGGATTTGCAGTTACGCTAGGCGTCCGCGGCGGTAGACAAGCGCCTGCCACACAAACACGCAAGATAGGAGAAGCAATGCCACAGCTGCACTTCACGGTCAATGGCCGGTCGGTGGACACCGAAGTGGAACCCAACACATTCCTGGTCGACCTGCTGCGAGGGCCCCTCGCGCTCACGGGCACGCACGTGGGTTGCGATACGGCGCAGTGTGGCGCTTGCACCGTGCTGCTGGACGGCAGGGCCATCAAGAGCTGCAACATCCTCGCCCTGCAAGCACAGGGTGCCTCGGTCACGACGGTGGAGGGCCTCGCGCCTCCAGGGGGACCGCCGCATCCGCTGCAGGAAGCGTTCATGGCCACGCACGGTTTGCAATGCGGCTTCTGCACGCCCGGCATGTTGATGACGGCCGCCGACCTGATCGCAAGCAATCCAAACCCCACAGAAGCCCAGATCGTGGACGCGCTCGACGGCAACCTGTGTCGCTGCACGGGGTATGTGACCATCGTCGCCGCCATCGTGCAGGCGGCCCAGGCGATGTCCACGCGGCAAGGAGGTGCAGCATGAACGCGCCCCTGGTTGCCGCGCGCTTCGGCAGCGGAAAGAACGTGCGCCGTGTCGAAGACCCTGCGCTCGTCGCGGGCCGTGGGCGATTCACCGACGACATCGCGTTGCCGGGACAGGCGCACATGGTGTTCCTGCGCTCGCCCTACGCGCACGCACGCATCAAATCGATCGATGTCAGGCCCGCCCTCGGGATGGCGGGTGTTGTAGCCGCCTACACTGGGGCCGACCTGGTGCAAGCCGGCGTAAAAACCTTGACGCAGCCCGTGCCATTCCCCCGGCCGGATGGAACGCCCGGCGCGACGGCCAAGCGCTACGCGCTGGCGCATGAGACGGTGCGCTTCGTCGGCGAGGCGGTGGTGGCGATTGTCGCTGATTCGCGCGAGTCGGCGACGAACGCCGCAGAAGCGGTGTTGGTCAACTACGAAGAAATGGCCTGCGTCGTCGATGCCCTGGATGCGATGAAAGAAGGCGCGCCCGCGCTTTGTCCTGAAGCCCCCGACAACATCGCCGCCGAGATGCGGCACGGCGACGCGACGGTGGTGGCGCAAGCATTCGCGAACGCGGCGCACACGGTGTCGGTGGACATCGTCAACCAGCGGCTCGCGCCCAGCGCCCTGGAGCCGCGCTCCGTGGCGATCGAACTTGAAGCCGGCACCGATCGCCTGGTGATCCATTTGTCCAGCCAGATGCCCACATCGGTCCGCGACGGTGTGGCAGGCGCGCTCGGGATCGACGCGTC
Source organism: Ramlibacter sp. (assembly GCA_046590315.1). Classification (GTDB taxonomy): domain Bacteria; phylum Pseudomonadota; class Gammaproteobacteria; order Burkholderiales; family Burkholderiaceae_C; genus Ramlibacter. Next base: position 12,118 of record JBKJTX010000126.1, read on the forward strand.
CCAGGTACGCGTACTTGTGAACGATGTCGGAGGCGGCTTCGGCATGAAGACCGGTTTGTACCCGGAAGACGTGGTGGTCGCGCACGCGGCGCGGAGCCTGAAGCGCCCGGTCCGGTGGAACTCACAACGGATCGAGGAGTTCCAGGCTTCCACCCATGGGCGGGACCAGGTGACGCACGCCGAAATGGCGCTCGATGCAAACGGCAAGGTCCTGGGCCTGCGCGTGCGCTCGATCGCCAACATAGGCGCTTATGCGACGGGCACCAACGTCGTCATCCCGCTGCTGGTCGGCCCCTGGGTCACGACCAGCGTCTACGACATTCCGGCGATTGACCTGCACCTCACGGCGGTCATGACCAACACCATGCTCATCGGCGCGTACCGCGGCGCGGGGCGGCCCGAAGCCATCTACGTCACCGAGCGGCTGATGGACGCGGCGGCACGCGAGATGAAGCTGGACCCGTCGGAGCTGCGCCGTCGCAACCTGATTGGCCCCCACCAGATGCCGTACACGAACCCGATGAAGCAGGTCTATGACTGCGGCGAGTTCGAAAAAATCATGGACCGCACACTCGAGCTGGCTGACTGGAAGGGCTTTGAGTCGCGACGCACGCAATCGCTTGCTCGAGGCAAATTGCGCGGGCGCGGCATCTCTACCTTTCTTGAATGGACGGGCGGCAACGTCCTCACTGAACTGGTCACGGTCAACGTATTGCCCGAGGGCATCATCGAATTGACGTCGGCCACACAGGGGATGGGCCAGGGGATCCAGACCAGCTATGTGCAACTCGCCGTCGATGTGTTCGGCGTGCCGCCCGAGCGCATTCGCATCGTGCAGGGCGACACCGATGTGGCCAACGGATTCGGCAGTGCGGGCTCGCGCTCGCTCTTTACGGGGGGGTCCGCGGTGAAGGTCGCTTCAGAGCAAACGATCGATCACGCCAAGTCGCTCGCAGCCCAAGCCCTGGAAGCGGCTGCGGCTGACATCGAATATGGCGAAGGCCGCTTCACCGTGGCGGGCACTGACGTCGGCATCGACCTGTTCGAACTCGCTGGCAAGCAGCAGGATGCACGCATTCATGTCGAAGCCAGCGCCAGCGCCAGCGCGCCGAGCTGGCCCAATGCGTGTCACATCTGCGAAGTAGAGATCGACCCCGAAACCGGTGAAATTGAAATCGCTGCCTACGCTTCTGTCAACGACATCGGCCGCGTCGTCAGCCCCGCTATCGTTCGCGGACAGGTGGACGGCGGTGCGGTACAGGGCATCGGCCAAGCGCTGTGCGAGCAGGTCGTCTACGACAAGGAATCAGGCCAGCTGCTCACCGCGACCTTCATGGACTATGCGATGCCGCGCGCTGAAGCGGGCCGCGTGTTCAAGACCGAGTTCGACACGTCCATCCCCTGCACGACAAACCCCCTGGGTGTGAAGGGCGTCGGTGAGCTGGGGACGATCGGCGCGACGCCCACCGTCGTCACGGCAGTGATCGATGCGCTCGCGAGCAAGGGCCTGGGACGGGACGCGGAGAAGGTGCAGATGCCGTTGACCGGGATGGAGATTTGGCGGGCGTTGCGGGGAGAGTTTGCGCAGGTGAGTTTGCGGTGAGACACCACGGCGGTGCGAGGTGCTGGCCCCATCACTGCCGCCGCAGCACCATCTGCTCGCGATTCATCGACATCTGAAATTTCGACAGGAAGCTCTGACCCAGCAAACCGACGTCGGGCTTTACGCCCAATAGCCCGACCCCTACGCTTGTCGCCG
>JBKJTX010000432.1:0-13060 GCA_046590315.1 Ramlibacter sp.
CCCTATCCCTTCGAGCGCCTGCGCCAGCTTTTCGTCGGCGTCACGCCCAACCCCGACTTCCGGCCCATCAGCCTGGGTATCGGCGAACCCAAGCACCCCACACCCGATTTCATCAAGCAGGCGTTGGCGTCGTCCCTGGATGGCCTGGCCTCCTACCCCCTCACTGCCGGCGAGCCCAAGCTGCGCGACACATTCCGGCGCTGGCTGCAAACCCGCTACGGGTTGATGGCGGTGGACGCCAATACCCAGATGCTGCCGGTAAATGGCTCACGCGAGGCGCTCTTCGCCATCGCCCAGACGGTGATCGATCCGACGCGCAAGCCCATCGTCGTATGCCCGAATCCGTTCTACCAAATCTACGAGGGCGCGGCCTTGCTGGCGGGGGCCGAGCCCTACTACGTGGCCACGGACCCCGCGCGCAATTTCGCCGTCGACTGGGACAGCGTGCCGCTGGAGGTCTGGGCGCGCACGCAGTTGCTCTTCGTATGTTCGCCAGGAAACCCCACCGGCGCCGTGATGCCGCTGGACGAGTGGAAGAAGCTGTTCGAGCTGTCGGACAAGCATGGCTTCGTCATCGCGTCCGACGAGTGCTATAGCGAGATCTATTTCCGTGATGAGCCGCCGCTGGGAGGTCTGCAAGCCGCCGCCAAGCTCGGGCGCATGGACTTTCGCAGGCTGGTGTGCTTCACCAGCCTTTCCAAGCGCAGCAACGTACCCGGAATGCGCAGCGGTTTCGTAGCCGGCGACGCGGCCATCATCAAGAAGTTTCTGCTCTATCGCACCTACCATGGCAGTGCGATGAGCCCAGTGGTGCAAGGGGCCAGCATCGCGGCCTGGAGCGACGAAGCGCACGTGGTGCAGAACCGCGCGCTGTACCGTGCAAAGTTCGCTCAGGTCACTCCCCTGCTCGCGCAAGTGCTCGACGTGCAGTTGCCCGACGCTGGCTTTTATCTGTGGGCCGGCGTGAATCCGCGCAACACCCCGGGCCGGGGCAGCGACGTGGAGTTCGCCCGCGACCTGCTTGCTCAATACAATGTGACTGTGTTGCCTGGAAGTTATCTCGCCCGCGAAAGCTCAGGCGCTAATTCCGGGAACCGCGAGCCCACGGAAAACCCGGGGGCCGGTCGCATCCGCATGGCCTTGGTGGCAGATACAGCGGAATGCGTCGAGGCCGCGCAGCGCATTGTCCAGTTCGTCAAGTCCCGCCGAGAGTAATTCATGACCCAACAGCTCCAACAAATCATCGACAACGCGTGGGAAAACCGTGCCCAGATGTCCGCCGCGTCGGCGCCCCGCGAAGTGGCGGATGCTGTTGAACACGTCATCTCCGAGTTGAACAACGGCCAATTGCGCGTCGCGACGCGCCAAAGCGTCGGGCAGTGGACGGTGCACCAGTGGATCAAAAAGGCGGTGCTGCTCTCGTTCCGCCTCAAGGACAACGAGTTGATGCGCGCAGGTGACCTTGCCTTTTACGACAAGGTGCCAACCAAATTTTCGCACCTGTCGGCCGAAGAAATGGCGGCCACTGGCGTACGCGTGGTGCCGCCGGCAGTCGCGCGGCGCGGCAGTTTCATCGCCAAGGGCGCCATCCTCATGCCCAGTTTCGTGAACATCGGCGCTTACGTTGACGAAGGCACGATGGTCGATACCTGGGCCACGGTCGGCTCCTGTGCGCAGGTCGGCAAGCACGTCCACCTGTCGGGCGGAGTGGGCCTGGGCGGCGTGCTGGAGCCCTTGCAGGCCAACCCGACCATCATCGAGGACAACTGCTTCATCGGTGCGCGCTCCGAAGTGGTCGAAGGCGTGATCGTCGAGGAGAACTCGGTGATTTCGATGGGTGTTTACATCGGGCAGAGCACACCCATCTATGACCGCGCGACCGGACAGACGATTTATGGCCGCGTGCCCGCCGGGTCGGTGGTGATTGCCGGCAGCCTGCCCAAAGACGGCGGCCAATACAACCTGTACGCGGCCATCATCGTCAAGAAGGTCGATGCCAAGACGCGTTCGACCACCAGCCTGAATGACCTGCTGAGGGATTGAACATGAGCACGATGGAGCGAATTTTGCGGCTGATGGCCGAAAAGAAGGCGTCCGACGTCTACCTATCCGCGCACTCGCCGGCGCTGATCAAAATCAACGGGCAGTGCTTGCCGATCAACAATCAGCTGCTGCCGCCGGACGCGCCCAAGGCTTTGCTGGCCGAAGTGCTTTCGCCCAAGCGCATTGAGGAGCTCGAGGAGTCGGGTGAGCTGAACATGGCGCACGCGATCGCCGGCGTCGGCAACTTTCGTATCTCGGCCATGCGCCAGCGTGGCACCTACGCCGCCGTCATCCGCTACATCACCACTGACATCCCGGCACTCGAGTCGCTGTCGGTGCCCTTGATCCTGGGCGACCTGATCATGGAAAAGCGCGGCCTCTTGCTGATGGTGGGTGCGACCGGGGCCGGCAAGAGCACGATGCTGGCCTCGATGATGGACCACCGCAACGAGAAAGTGTCGGGCCACATCCTCACCATCGAAGACCCGGTCGAATTCCTCTTCACCAATAAGAAATCGGTGGTGAATCAGCGCGAGGTCGGCAGCGACACGCAATCGATGCAGACGGCTCTCAAAAATGCTTTGCGCCAGGCGCCCGACGTGATCCTGGTCGGCGAAATTCGCGACCGCGAAACCATGTCCGCCGCCATCGCCTATGCGCAGTCGGGCCACCTGTGCCTGGCCACCATGCACGCGAACAACAGCTATCAGGCCCTGAACCGCATTCTCTCGTTCTATCCCGTGGAAGTGCGCCCCACCATGCTCGGCGACCTGGCTGCGGCGCTGAAGGCTGTGGTGTCGCAGCGCCTGCTGCGCACTATCCACGGCAGTCGTGCGCCGGCGGTGGAGGTGTTGCTCAACACCAAACTGATCGCCGACCTCATCGAGAAGGGCGACTTCTCCGGCATCAAGGAAGCCATGGAAAAATCCATGGCCGAGGGCTCGCAGACCTTCGAGATGGACATTGCCCGTTTGATCGTCGAAGGCACGGTCGACAAGAAGGAAGGCCTGGCTTACGCCGACTCCCCGACCAACCTGCAATGGCGCCTGCAGAATGACTTCGCGGGGAAAGACAAGGACGTGGCCGAAGAGGGTGCGTCGGACGAGGACATGGCCGAAGAGCCCTCCTTCACCGAGATCACGCTCGACGTGAAACACTAGACCTGCCATGTCCAGCGCTTTGCACCTGACCGAGCAGCTCATCTCGCGCCGCTCGCTCACACCCGACGATGCCCAGTGCCAGCAGATCCTTGCCGACCGGCTGGGGCCCCTCGGGTTTGTATGCGAGACGATCACGGGTGGTCCGCCGAATTCTCTCGTGACGAACCTTTGGGCCAAGCGCCCCGGCCGCGCCCGCGATGCAGCGGCGCGTACGCTCGTCTTTGCGGGCCATACGGACGTTGTACCCACCGGGCCACTGGCGCAGTGGACGACCGATCCATTTACGCCTGTGCATCGCGACGGACTGCTCTATGGCCGTGGCGCCGCGGACATGAAGACTTCGATCGCTTCTTTTGTGGTGGCGGTGGAGGAATTCCTGGCGGCGCACTCTGATCCTGCCCTTTCTATCGCGCTGTTGATCACCAGCGATGAGGAAGGCCCGGCCGTCGATGGCACGGTGGTGGTGTGCGACCGCCTGAAGGAGCGTGGTGAGCGCCTTGACTATTGCATCGTCGGCGAACCCACCTGCGTCGAGCGGGTAGGGGACATGATCAAGAAGGGCCGCCGCGGCAGCATGAGTGGCAGGCTCACCGTGAAGGGCGTGCAGGGCCACATCGCGTACCCGCAACTTGCCAAGAACCCGATCCACCATGCGCTGCCGGCGCTCAATGAACTGGCGACGCTCGAATGGGACTGGGGCAACGACTTCTTCCAGCCCACCAGCTGGCAGATGAGCAACATTCACGCGGGCACGGGCGCGACCAACGTGATCCCGGGGACCGTGGTCGTGGACTTCAACTTTCGCTACTCCAGCGAGTCAACGCCTGAAGGCTTGCAAAAGCTCACGCACGAAGTGCTGGACCGCCATGGTCTCGACTACGAACTCGCCTGGACGGTGGGCGGCTTGCCTTTTCTCACCACGCCGGGCGAACTGGTCGGCGCGATCCAGCAGGCGATCCGCGCCGAAACGGGCGTCGAGACCGAGCTGTCGACCACGGGCGGGACCAGCGACGGCCGCTTCATCTCGCGCATCTGCCCGCAGGTGATCGAGTTCGGGCCAGTGAACGCGAGCATCCACAAAATCGACGAGCATGTCCAGGTGGCCGACATCGAGCCGCTCAAGAACATCTACCGCCGCACGATCGAAAACCTCGAAGCGCTGCGCGCGTAACCATGACTTTGATCGAAGTGGTCGAGGCGAGCGCCGCGCAGCTCACCGACGCGGGCGTCGCCTTCGGCCACGGCACCACCAACGCCTTCGACGAAGCCGCGTGGCTGGTGCTGTGGCGATTGGACATGCCGCTCGATGACCTAGATGGCGTCGCCGGTATGGCGGTCTCGCCCCAGCAACAGGACAGCGTGGCCGAGCTGGTCGCCGAGCGCATCCGAAGCCGCAAGCCCGCCGCCTACCTCACGCGCGAAGCGTGGCTGCAAGGCGTGCCCTTCTACATCGACGAGCGCGCAATCGTCCCGCGCAGCTTCATCGCCGAGCTGTTAGTGGACGGGGCCCTAGACCCCTGGCTCGGCGACAGCACGCGGCGCGTGTTAGACCTGTGTACCGGCAACGGCAGCCTGGCCGTGATCGCCGCTCTCACCTACCCGGATGTCGCAGTCGATGCCGCCGACATTTCTGCTGATGCCCTGGCGGTAGCTCGAATCAACGTGGATCGGCACGAATTGAAGGACCGGGTGCGGCTGATCCAGTCGGACGCGCTGGCCTCAGCCGACGGTCCCTATGACCTCATTCTTTGCAACCCGCCCTACGTCAACGCCCGCAGCATGGCGCAGTTGCCCGCCGAATACCGCGCCGAGCCTGAACTGGCGCTGGCGGGCGGCGCCGACGGCATGGATTTCATCCGCGGCCTGCTGCGCGAGGGGCCTCGCCACATGAGCGAACGCGCAGTGCTGGTGCTGGAAATCGGCAATGAACGCGCGAACTTCGAAGCGGCGTTCCCCACGCTCGAAGTCGTCTGGCTGGAGACCAGCGCAGGCGAAGACCAGGTGCTCCTGGTGACGCGCGACGCTCTGAACTGAGCGCTCCGCGCCTGAACCGGCCCGGGCAACGATAATTGGGGTTTTCCCAGCCCTGTGCCCTTTTTTCCATGAGTGCCTCCATGCCCGCGACGCCCCTCACCTACGGTCAGGCCGGCGTCAACTACGACTTGATCGACCCGCTCAAACTAGCAGCGCAGCGCGCGGCTGCGGCCACCGGCGTGCACCTGGCCAGCCACGGATTCAGCGAAGTCTCGGCATCGCGCGGCGAATCGGCGTTCGTGGTCGACATCGGCAGCGTGTACCTGGCTTCGATCGTCGAATGCCTGGGCACCAAGACGCTGGTGGCCGACGACATGGCGCTGCTCACGGGCAAGAGCTACTTCGACAGCATTGCGCAAGACACCATCGCCATGGCGGTCAATGACCTCATCACCGTGGGTGCGACGCCGCTGGTGGTGCAAGCCTACTGGGCGGCCGGCGGCTCGGACTGGTTTAAAGACGCGGCGAGAGCCGAAGCCCTGGTCGCCGGTTGGAAAAAGGCCTGCGACATTTGCAGCGTCGCATGGGGCGGCGGCGAAACACCGGCGCTCGCCGGCATCGTGGCCGACGGGCGCGCCGACCTCGCCGCATCATGCACCGGCATCGTGAGCCCGAAGACGCGGTTGTCGCTCGGCGACAAGCTCGGCCCCGGCGATGCGATAGTGTTCCTCGCCTCCAGCGGAATTCACGCCAACGGCCTGTCGCTCGCGCGCGCCCTGGCGGCGCGCTTGCCGCAGGGTTACCTGACCGATATCGGCAACGGCCAGACGTTCGGTGAGGCCCTGCTCGCACCGACCACCCTGTACTCTCCCGTCACCGAAGCGTTGGCCGCCGCCGGCATCGTGCCGCACTACAGCGCCAACGTGACGGGCCACGGCTGGCGCAAATTGATGCGGCACTCCAAGGCCCTGACCTACCGCATCACGCAGCTGCCGGACAAGACGCCGGTGCTGACCTTCATGCAGCGCGAATGCGCACTGGACGACCGCGAAGCCTATGGCACGCTGAACATGGGCGCGGGGTTCGCGCTTTATCTCGCGGCCGAAGATGCGGAGAGGGCGGTGCAGATCGCGAACGGTTTGCGCGTTGCCGCCCTGGTGGCGGGACACGTCGCTGCCGGCCCCAAAAGCGTCGTCATCGAACCATTGGGCGTCACGTACGGCGCCGAAGAACTTCAATTGCGCTAAGACAAACCACATGACCCAGGACATCACCACCCGCGTCCTGCACGCGGACCGATTGGCTTCCCCCGAGCACGGCGCAGTGCTCAAGCCCCTGCACGTCGCAACGGCCTATGGCTACGCGACGGCCGAAGAGCTCACCGCCGTCTTCCAAGGCCAGCAAAGCGGCCACGTGTACGGCCGCCAGGGCAACCCGACCACGGCAGCGCTGGAAACGAAGATCAGCCTGATGGAAGACGCCATCGGCACGGTGTGCTTTGCCACCGGGATGGCCGCGATCTGTTCGACCATGATGGCGCTATTGAAGAAAGGCGACCACGTTATCGCCAGCCGTTTTCTCTTCGGCAACACCGCCAGCTGGATGAACACCTTGAGCCAGATCGGCTGCGAAGTGACGCTGGTCGATGCCACCGAAGCCGCCAACGTGCAGGCCGCGCTGCAGCCGCAAACCCGACTGGTGTTTGTCGAGACTGTGGCCAATCCCCGCACACAGGTTGCGGACCTCGAAGGCATCGGCCAACTGTGCAAGCAGCGCGGCCTGCTGTACATCGTGGACAGCACGATGAGCACGCCCGCATTGTTCCGGCCCAAAGCCGTGGGCGCATCGCTCGTCCTGCATTCGCTCAGCAAGTCGATCTGCGGCCATGGCAACGCGCTGGGCGGCTCGATCTCCGACACCGGCCTCTTCGATTGGAACGCCTACCCGCACCTGTCGCCGGCGTACAAGAAGGGCCCCGCGACGCAGTGGGGACTGCTGCAGATCCGCAAAAAAGGCCTGCGCGACATGGGCGCGACGCTCAGCTCCGAGCATGGGCATCGCATCGCCGCCGGCGCCGAGACGCTGGCGCTGCGCATGCAGCAGGCCTGCGGCAACACCCGCGCGCTGGCCGAATGGCTGCAAGCGCAGCCGCTGGTGAGCAAGGTCCACTACCCGGGACTCGCGAGCCATGCACAGCATGTACGGGCCAAGGCGCTCTTCAAAGACTTCGGCGCCCTGCTCGCTTTCGAGACTGTCGACAGCGTCGACCCATTCAAAGTGCTGAATGCGCTGCAACTGGTGATCAAGTCCAGCCACCTGGGCGACAACCGCACGTTGGCCATTCCCGTCGCGCGCACCATCTTCTGGGAAATGGGCGCTGAACAGCGCCAGAGCATGGATATCGCCGATTCGCTGATACGCGTGTCGGTCGGCATCGAGGCGCGGCAAGACCTGATCGCGGATTTCGAACAAGCCTTCGCCCAGCTGGGACGCCGATGATCGTCCTGCGCAACCTGACCCTTCGCCGCAGCGCGAAGGTGCTGCTGGACAACGTGTCCGTCACGCTCAACCCCGGCGAGAAGATCGGCCTGGTGGGGCGCAACGGCGCGGGCAAGTCCACGCTGTTCGGGCTGATGAACGGCAGTCTGCATGAAGATGCCGGCGACTTTTCGATGCCGTCGCAGTGGCGGCTGGGCCAAGTCGCGCAGAACATGCCGGAGACCGATGAATCGGCGACTGATTTTGTGCTCGGCGGTGACACCCGGCTGGTCGAACTGCGCGAAGCCCTGGCCCGCGCGGAGGAACGGCACGACCAGGACCTGGACAATCACGATCTCGGCATGGAGATCGCGCACCTGCACACGGATCTCGCCGATGCCGGTGAGCACGACGCGGTGCCCCGCGCCCAGTCGCTCATCCTGGGCCTGGGCTTCAGGACGCACGAGCTCTATCAGCCGGTGAACAGCTTCTCCGGCGGCTGGCGCATGCGCTTGCAACTGGCGCGCGCCCTGATGTCCCCGTCGGACCTGCTGCTGCTCGACGAGCCCACCAATCACCTGGACCTGGATGCGCTGGTCTGGCTGGAAGCCTGGCTCAAACGCTATGCAGGCACGCTGATCGTCATCAGCCACGACCGCGAGTTTCTCGACGCGGTGACCGACGTGACCTTGCACATCGAGCGGCAGGGACTCACCCGCTATGGCGGCAACTACAGCGCGTTCGAGACCTTGCGCGTGCAGCAGCTGGAATTGCAACAGTCATCGTTCTCCAAGCAGCAGGACAAGATCGCGCACTTGAAGAAGTTCATCGACCGCTTCAAAGCTAAAGCGTCCAAGGCCAAGCAGGCGCAAAGCCGCGTCAAGGCGCTGGAGCGAATGGAGAAAATCGCCCCGGTGCTGGCCGATGCGGAATTCACTTTTGAATTCAAGGAGCCCACGAATCTGCCCAACCCGATGATCGCCATCACCGGCGGGCAGTTCGGCTACGTGGTCGATGGCGAACCCAAACTCATCGTCGGCGGGGTCAACCGTTCGGTCCTGGCGGGCCAGCGCATCGGCATCCTCGGGGCCAACGGCCAGGGCAAGTCGACGCTGGTGAAGACCATCGCTCGAGACATCGCCGCGTTGGGCGGCACCATCACCGAAGGCAAGGGCCTGAACGTCGGCTACTTTGCGCAGCAGGAACTGGACGTGTTGCGTCCGCAGGACACGCCGCTGGAACACATGGCGCGGCTCGCCCGCGAGCTGGGGCCCAATTCAGGTGAATCCGGCCGCGAGCAGGACCTGCGCAGTTACCTTGGCACCTTCAACTTCACGGGCGACATGGTGAAGCAAACCGTGGGCACCATGAGCGGCGGCGAAAAGGCGCGGCTGGTGCTTGCCATGATGGTCTGGCAGCGCCCGAACCTGCTGCTGCTGGACGAGCCGACCAACCACCTGGATCTCGCGACGCGCGAGGCGCTGTCGATGGCGTTGAACGAGTTCGAGGGCACGGTCATGCTGGTGAGCCACGACCGTGCATTGCTGCGGGCGGTGTGCGACGAATTCTGGCTGGTGGGGCGCGGCAAGATCGTGCCCTTTGATGGCGATCTCGACGATTACCAGCGTTACCTGCTGGACGAAGCCAAGCGCTTGCGCGAACTCGCGAAGCAGGAGGCTGCGCCGGCGGCAACTCCGGTGGCGACTGCGGCGCCCGCACCGGCACCGCAAGCGCAGCGCAAACAGGACGCGCAGCAGCGCCAGCAGCTGGCGGCGAAGTCCAAGCCCTTGAAGCGCGAGCTTGACCAGGCGGACAAGCGCATTGCCGAACTCAACGACGAGAAGTCCGCGATCGAATTTCGCCTGGCCAGTGCGTTGCCCACGGCAGAGCTCGCCGAAGCCGGCAAGCGCCTGAAGGCAGTGAACGAAGAGTTGCACCGCCTGGAGGAGCGTTGGCTCGCATTGACGGACCAAATTGATAACATGGTGTGATGGCCACCACCACCGCGCTCGACCTCGCCGAAGACAACCGCGTACTGATCGACGCGGTGCTCCGCAGCCGCAAGCTCTTGAATCGCCGGGCCTTGGTCGGCGCTGCGGCCAGTGCTGTACCGATCCCGGGCCTTGATTGGGCCGTGGACGCCGCCCTGCTCTCCCGCCTCATTCCCGCCATCAACGCCGAGTTTGGCCTCACGCCCGCGCAGCTCGACCTGCTGCCGGAACACAAGCGCGAACAGGTGCAAAAAGCGCTAACCGCGGTCGGCTCGGTGCTGATCGGCAAGTTCGTCACCCACGATCTCGTAATCCGAATGGCGAAGGCGCTGGGCAAGCGCCTCGTCGTACAGCAAGCGGCCAAGTATGTGCCGCTGGCCGGCCAAGCGGTCTCGGCCATCATGGGCTACGCCGCCTTGCGCTATCTGGGTGAAGAACACATCAAGGATTGCGTGCGCGTGGCGAAAGCGGCGCAGCTGCTGCTGCCGGCGCCCAAGCGCGCGCGCCGGCTCCTGGCCGGCTGATGCCGCGCACAAAAAAATCAACGTCCGCTTGGCCGGGCTTCGGCGCCAAGATGGGCTCTGCCACCAAGGCACTGGTCTTTCAGGGCGGCGGCGCGCTGGGTTCGTATCAAGCCGGTATCTACGATGAGCTTTGCCGCAACGGCGACGAGGTTGACTGGGTCGCGGGTGTGTCAATCGGCGCCATCAATGCGGCCCTGATCGCCGGCAATGCGCCACATGACCGTGTCGAGCGGCTCTCGCGGTTCTGGGAACTGTTGTCGTCGGGCCCCGGCCAGAGCATCCCCAAGTCCTGGGGCGATCGCAGCGCCTTGAACCAGTGGAGTGCGTGGTGGGCGATGACGTTTGGCATTCCCGGTTTTTTTCGTCCGCGCGCTGCCCCCTCGCTGCTGCTGGGTGGCGCCGCGCCGGTGCTCAGCTTCTACGACAACGCGCCGCTGAAAGCCACGCTGGAAAGCCTGGTCGATTTCGATCGCATCAACCGCCGCGTCACCCGGCTGAGCGTAGGCGCGGTCAACGTGCGCACGGGCAACTCGATCTACTTCGACAGCTTGCATCACAAGATCGGGGTAGAACACATCATGGCCAGCTGCGCGCTCCCGCCTGGCTTTGCGCCGGTGAGCGTAGAGGGCGAAGACTATTGGGACGGTGGCATCGTCTCGAATACACCGCTGCAGTACGTGCTGGACTCGCACCCGCGCACCGAGCGGCTGTTGGTATTGCAAGTCGACCTGTTCAGTGCGCGGGGACCCTTCCCCGCCACCTTGTCGGAGGTGCTGGAACGACAGAAAGACATCACCTATTCGAGTCGCACTCGCTTGAACACCGACGCGCTCGCGGCCAACGTCAATCTGCAACAGGCGCTCGCCGACCTGATCAGCAAGCTGCCGGCGCGGCTGCGCAACGAGCCCAGCGTGGCCGCATTGCGTGCGCGCATGACCTATCAGCCAATTGATATCGTGCACCTGATCTACCGCGACAAGCCGTACGAGCTCGACTCGAAGGACTATGAGTTTTCAAGGGCGACGATGCTGGAGCATTGGGAGGCCGGCACGCGCGACGTGCGAAACCTTTTGGAACATCCCGAATGGCTGCAAAGCGCGTCATCCAATGGCGTCACAACCTTCGATGTGGTCGAACCCAATGCAGTGCAAATTCGCAGGCCGGCCGCCCAGTCAGCCTTTGACGTAGCGGGCGCGACGAAAGTGCGGCGATGAACGCCGGCCATTATTTTTGGTGAAGGCCACAGGGTCTTGCCCCCGTGCCCTCGCGCAACCATCGACTCACGAGATCCGATCATGACCCGCTTGCGCACCCTTGTCGTCGTGCTGGGTGACCAGCTCGATCTCGACGCCGCGGCCTTCGACGGTTTCGATGCGTCGCAGGACGCCGTGTGGATGGCAGAAGCCGATGAAGAGTCCACCCACGTCTGGTCGAGCAAACAACGCATCGCCATCTTCTTGTCGGCGATGCGTCATTTCGCAGAAGCGCTGCGCGCAGCCGGGCGGCCACTGCACTACACGCGGCTGGACGACCCCGGCCAGCGCGGCAGCTTGGCGACCGAACTGCAGACAGCCCTGTTGACGCTGGCCCCACAGCGCGTGGTGATGACGGCGCCGGGCGACTGGCGGGTATGGCAGTCACTCAAAGCGGTTGTGGAAGGCGCGGGGATGGCGCTGGAAATCTGCGAGGACCGCCACTTCTATTCGACTGTGCGCGAATTTTACGAACATGCCAAGGGACGCAAGTCGCTGCGCCTGGAGTACTTTTACCGCGCGCTGCGCCAGCGTCATGGGGTGCTGATGCAGGACGGCCAACCCATCGGCGGGCAGTGGAACTTCGACGCTGACAACCGCGTGACCTTCCGGTCCGACGGTCCCGGCATGCTGCCTGCTCGCGCCACCTTCGAGCCCGACGCGCTGACGCGCGAAGTGATCGAATCGGTCAACGCGCGCTTTGCGCAGCACCCCGGTACGCTGGCGAGCTTTGCCTGGCCGGTTACGCGCGCGCAGGCGCTGCAGGCCCTGGAGCGCTTCATCGACCAGCGGTTGCCGCTGTTCGGCCCCTACGAAGACGCGCTCTGGCCGGGCGAGGCGTGGCTGTACCACTCGCAGCTTTCGGCGGCACTGAACCTGAAGCTGCTGAACGCCCGCGAGGTGGTGCAGGCAGCCGAAGCCGCGTACCACGCGGGGCATGTGCCCTTGCAAAGTGCCGAGGGTTTCATCCGCCAGATTCTGGGGTGGCGCGAATACGTGCGCGGCATCTACTGGACGCAGATGCCAGGCTACGTCGAGCGCAACGCGCTTGACGCGCAGCAGGACCTGCCGGCCTGGTACTGGACCGGCGAGACCGACATGGCTTGCCTGCGCGATGTCATCCGCCAGACCCTCCAGCACGGCTATGCCCACCACATCCAGCGCCTGATGGTCACCGGCCTCTTCGCGCTGCTGCTGGGCGTGCGGCCGCAGCAGGTGCACCAGTGGTACCTGTCCGTCTACGTCGACGCGGTGGAATGGGTGGAACTGCCCAACACCCTGGGCATGAGCCAATACGGCGACGGCGGCCTCATGGCCAGCAAGCCCTATGTCGCCACCGGCAAGTACATCCAGCGCATGGGCGGCCCCTGCGCCAGCTGCCGCTACGACCCCTCCCTGCGCGAAGGCGATCGCGCCTGCCCCTACACGACGCTCTACTGGGACTTCCTGATACGCCACGAGCCGCTGCTGGCGAAAAACGCGCGCATGGTGCTGCAGGTGAAGAACGTGGCGCGCATGAGCGACTCGCAGCGCGAGGCCGTGACGCAGCGCGCCGCAGCCATCCGCCGCGGCGAGGTAGGCGTCGCCGCATGACGACTGTCAAGTCGAACTAAAAGGCGCTCTTCACGCACCCAGGC
>JBKJTX010000178.1:0-7057 GCA_046590315.1 Ramlibacter sp.
ATATCACCCGCGAAGACGCCAAACGCCAGCCAGGCGACCGCAGCGATAAGAATTCGCGCATACGCGAGCGCCGTCATTCTTCCTTTCTCGCCAGCCAAATTGCTGGCACGGAGTGTCGGTATGCGCACGAACCTACCTCGAATCAGAGTGGATGGTGTTCATGGACCGGTGCGGGGAGAAAGATTCCGGATAAGGGCACATCGTCACCTTCAACCTCGAAAGAGACTTCACTGCGGCGCACTCATGTGTGAGTTGAATGCTGCCAAGACCAATGCCGCGTGAGCAAACCTCACAGCCCCAGCATGCGCCAGAACGAGCGGAAATGGCTGCTCGACAGACTAAGCAAGATGAGCATGAAGACCAAGAACGCAATGAAGTACTTGGCGGTGCCGGTTGCCACACTGCCAACCAGTGCTTGCGTTTGACTACTGACCTCATGGCTACGGTCGAACATGAGCAATGAGCGTGCTGCAACTTCGGTGTTCATCTTCTTGATCTCTGCCAGATGAGAGTTCTGTGCTCGCAGGAGATCCCGAATTTCCGTGAGAAGCTCTTCTGTATGTGCGGTTTCTGTCATGGCGATAACACGCTCAGGATTGTGCGAGCTCATATTCCAAGCTTGCGCGGCTCGGCTCGTGCGCGATCAAACTGCTGATTCGATTCGACATATCCATGCACTCCTCGCAGCACCGCGTCCCTGCGTGCGGCAATTTTTTGTTTGAACGTTTGTAGTGTATTGGTACACATGCAAAGGCCGCAAGCGCTTTCTGCCCCGACCTCCCCGCAGCGACAATGACCGGGTATGTCTTCCCACCCCTACGAAACCCTCACCCCCGACGTCGTGCTGGACGCGCTCGCGAGCGTCGGCCTGTATGGTGATGGCCGGCTGCTGGCGCTGAGCTCCTACGAAAACCGCGTGTACCAAGTGCATCTGGAGGAGCCGCACTTGGGCGAGTTGGCCGTCGTCGCCAAGTTCTATCGCCCCCAGCGCTGGAGCGAAGCGCAGATTCTTGAAGAGCATGCGTTCGCTGCCGAACTAATGGCGGCAGAAGTGCCGGCGGTCGGGCCGCTCGTGCTCGCCGGCAAGACCTTGCACGAGTTCGGCGGCTTCTCGTTCAGCGTGAGCCCGAGGCGCGGCGGTCGCGCGCCCGAGCTGGACGACAGCGAAGTGCTGGAATGGATTGGCCGCTTTCTCGCGCGCATCCACGTCGTGGGCGGCCGGTCTACTTTCGCCACGCGGCCCGCGCTCAACGTGCAAACGTTCGGGCAAGAGTCGCGCGAATGGCTGCTCTCGCACGACATGATTCCCCTCGACGTTCAGTCGGCATGGCAGAAGCGCTGCGACGAAGCGCTTGCGATGATCGCGGGCACCGCGTTGGGTTCTTCCAATGGCGGCGCCGGCGGATTTCGCATGCTGCGCCTGCACGGCGACTGCCATCCCGGCAACATTCTGTGGATTCCCGAGCAAGGCCCGCACTTCGTCGATCTTGACGACGCGCGCACCGGTCCGGCCGTGCAAGATCTGTGGATGCTTTTGTCCGGTGATCGTTTGCAGCGGCAAAAGCAGTTGGGACCGTTGATCGACGGCTACGAAACCATGCGCGAGTTCGACCGCGAGGAGCTCTCATTGATCGAGCCACTGCGCACGCTGCGGCTCATTCACTACAGCGCCTGGCTGGCACGGCGCTGGGCCGATCCGATCTTTCCGATCAACTTTCCTTACTTTGGCACCAGCGACTACTGGAAGGGGCAAGTGCTGATGTTGGAGGAGCAACTGGAGGCGATGGAGGAAGCGCCGCTGGTGGTGTGACTGTCATGGGGGCAGCGACTGTTCTGCCGGTGGGCATGGGGAAAACTCTCTGATGGGGGCTCTGTCAATGCAGCATGCTGACCGGACAAGGAGTCCGCGAATGCAGCGCCGCGCAGCAACCTCATCCATGCTCACAGCCGTGCTTTCTGTTCCGCTCGTGATGGCCGGCATCACAGCGGGTGTGCATGAAAACGCCCACGCACAGACGCCGTACCCGAGCAAGCCCATCAGCATGATCGTCCCGTTCCCGCCCGGCGGCTTGGCGGACCTGGTCGCCCGGCCGGTTGCCGAAGCGATGTCACGCCATCTTGGCCAGCCCGTCGTCATCGAGAACAAGGGCGGTGCGGGCGGCGGCATCGGCATGGGCCTTGCGTCCAAGTCGCCGGCCGATGGCTACACCGTCCTCTTGTCGCTGTCTTCCTTCAGCGTGCTGCCCGAGGCGGACACCATCCTCGGCCGGGCGCCGATGTACACGTTCAATTCGCTACGGCCCATCGCCCGCTTCACGGCCGACCCTACCGTGCTCGCCGTGCGCACCGATGCGCCCTGGAAGACAGTAAAAGACTTTGTCGAGGACGCGAAGAAGCGCCCCGGCGCCATCAACTACGGCTCGTCGGGCAGCTACGGCACGATGCACGTGCCGATGGAAATCCTGGCGCAAACCGCCGGCATCAAGATGACCCACGTGCCGTTCACGGGTGCCGGGCCTGCGGTAGTGGCGCTGCTCGGCGGACAGATCGATGCGGTATCGTCCGGCCCGGCCACCGTGCTTTCGCACGTGAAGGCCGGCAAGTTGCGCGTGCTCGCGCACTGGGGCAATGGCAAACTCGAATCGCTGCCCGACGTGCCTTCGCTCAATGACGCCGGCTACAACGCCGAGTATGCGCAATGGTCGGGCCTGTTTATCCCGGCCGGCACGCCCGAGCCGATTGCACAGCGCCTGCGCGCTGCCGCGCGCATGGCGGCCAGCGATGCGAAGGTGCGTGAAGTCATCGGCAATGCGGGCAGCCCTGTGCTGTACCAGGACACACCGGACTTCGAGAAGTACGTGCAGGCCGATGTGCGGCGCATGGCGGAGGTGGTGAAGAAAATGGGCAAGGTCGAGTGATCAGGTTCTGTTTCGCCGCTCTCGCGTTCTGCACGTTCGGCGCCTCCGCCCAAACCTACCCTACCCGCCCCGTCAAGATCATCGTTCCCTTCGCCGCCGGCGGCCCCGCTGACAACTACGCGCGTTTTCTGGCGCAACGCCTGCAGGACTCGCTTGGCCAAGCGTTCGTTGTCGACGACAAGCCCGGCGGCGGCTCCGTCATCGGCACCGACCTGGTGGCCAAGGCACCGGCCGATGGTTACACCCTGCTGTTGATGTCCAACACCCATACGGTGAACGAGACGCTGTTACCGAACAAGCCGTTCAACCTCAGCAAAGACTTCATTGGCATTGCGCCGATCAACTACTCCGACTTGGTGTTGGTTGCGCACCCGTCCGTCAAGGCGTCCAACATCAGGGAGTTGCTCGCGCTCGCCAAGTCGCAGCCGGGCAAGATCAACTACGCATCGTCCGGGCCAGGCACGCCCTACCACATGGCCGGCGAATTGTTCAAGAGCATGGCCGGCGTTTACCTGGTGCACATCCCCTACCGCGGAAGTTCTGGTGCACGCACCGACGTGATGGGCGGCCAGGTCGATCTGATGTTCGACGCTGTAACGACGATGTCGGAGGTGGTGAAGTCGGGCAAGGTCAAAGCCATCGCCACCACGGGCCTGGAGCGCTCCAGCGTGTTGCCCGATGTGCCCACGGTGCATGAGTCGGGCGTGCCCAACTACGAGGCCACGATCTGGCTGGGACTCATGGCGCCGAAAGGGACGCCGCGAGCCGTCATCGAACGCCTGAACGAAGCTGTGTCCAGGATCGCGAGTCAGCCGGAGGTTCGTCAGCAATGGGCCCGGCAGGGGGCGACGCCCATGGTGATGACCCCCGCAGCGTTCGACAAATATATCCAGGAGGACATTGCAAAGTGGGCGCGCGTGATCAAATCGGCCAACATCAAGGCGGAGTGAATGCTTAAATCAATCAGGTTGCTGAGTGGCGGCGCAGCGCAAGGTCTCGTCAAGAAGCTGCAGGACCGCTATGCGCAGGAGGGTGGCTACGCGATTCGCGGCACCTTTGGCGCGGTCGGGGCGATGCGCGAGAAGTTGTTGGCCGGCGAGGCTTGCGACCTGGTGATTCTTACCCAGGCGCTGATGGACCAGCTGATGGATGAAGGCCATGTGGTCAAGGGGAGCGCGGTACCGTTGGGTTCGGTGCACACGGGCATCGCGGTAAAGGCCGGACGCGCGCTTCCCAACATCGCAACCGCCGCGGCGCTGAAAGAGGCGCTGCTTGGGGCGGAAGAAATTTACTTCCCGGATCCGGTCAACGCCACGGCCGGCATCCACTTCATGAAGGTGGTCAAGGCCCTGGGTATCGCCGGGCCGCTCGAGTCGCGGCTGCGGCCGTATGCCAACGGCGCAACGGCCATGAGGGAGATGGCGCATTCCGCGGAGAGTGCAGTGATCGGTTGTACGCAGGTCACTGAAATTCTGTACGCACCCGACGTTCAACTGGTCGGCCTGCTGCCGGCCGAATTCGAGCTGGGCACGGTCTACTCGGCGGGCGTGTCCACCAAGGCGCAAGAGCCGCAAGCTGCGGCGACGTTCGCGCGCCTGCTGGCCGCGCGCGATGCAGCGGCGGTGCGCAAGGAAAGCGGATTCGAGCCGATCTGAACCTGCCCGATCAAGCCAGCAGCGCGTTCACCCGCTTCACATACGCAGCCGGATCCTCCGGCAGCCCGCCTTCAGCCAGCACGGCCTGATCGAACAGGATATGCGCGAGGTCGTCGAAATGTGGCGAGCCTTCCAGTTTTTTTACCAACGCATGCTCGGCGTTGACTTCCAGCACAGGCTTCGTGTCGGGGACTTTCTGCCCCGCTTGTTTCAGCATGCGCGCAAGCTGCATGCTCATGCCGCCGTCCGTCACCACGAGGCACGCCGGCGAGTCGACGAGCCGCGACGTCACGCGCACATCCTGGGCCTTGTCCTTTAGGGCTTCCTTCAGTTTTTCCAGCATGGGCTTGAAGGTTTCCGCGGCCTGTTCTGCCGCCTTCTTCTCGGCTTCATCTTGCAGCTTGCCCAAATCGACCGCTCCCTTAGCGACCGATTGCAACGGCATCCCGTCGAACTCGTGCAGGTGACTGAGCGACCATTCGTCGACGCGGTCGCTCATAAGCAGCACCTCGATGCCCTTCTTGCGGAAGACTTCGAGCTGCGGGCTGTTCTTCGCCGCGGCCAGCGTTTCGGCGGTGATGTAGTAGATCGCCTCCTGCCCTTCTTTCATCCGCGCCTTGTAGTCCGCCAGTGACACGGTCGCGGTGTCCGAAGTGGTCGAAGCGAAGCGCAGCAATTTGGCCAGGCGCTCTCGGTTCGTGAAGTCTTCGCCCAGGCCTTCTTTGAGCACGGCGCCGAACTCTGCGTAGAACTTGCCGTACTTGGCCTTGTCCTCTTCGCTCGCGCCTTCTTCCTTCTCCAGCTTGGCCAGTTCTTCCAGCATGCCGAGCACACGCTTGGTGGAACCTTCGCGGATCGCTTTCACGTCGCGGCTTTCCTGCAGCAGCTCGCGGCTCACGTTCAGCGGCAGGTCCGACGAGTCGATCACACCCTTGACGAAGCGCAGGTACAAGGGCATGAGCGCTTCGGCGTCGTCCATGATGAACACGCGCTTGACATAGAGCTTGACGCCGGCGACCTTGTCGCGGTTCCACAGGTCAAACGGAGCATGTGCGGGGATATAGAGCAGCTGCGTGTACTCGGTCGAACCTTCGACGCGGTTGTGGGCCCAGGCGAGCGGCGCCTCATGGTCGTGGCTGATCTGCTTGTAGAACTCCTGGTACTGCTCCGCGGTGATGTCCTTCTTGGGTCGGCTCCAGAGGGCGCTGGCCTGATTGACCGTTTCCCACTCGTCGGTGAGCACCATCTCGCCGCCCTTGCTGCTACCGGAGGGGCCCCCTTCAATACTTTCGCCCTCCTTCCATTCCTCTTTGCGCATGAGGATCGGCAGGGAAATGTGGTCGGAATACTTGCCGATGATTGATTTGAGCTTCCAGGCGGACAGGTATTCGAGGGCATCTTCGAGCAGGTGCAGCGTGACGCTGGTGCCACGCTGCGGGCGAGTGGTGGTCTCGACCTCGAAGTCGCCGGCGCCGCCGCTGGTCCAGCGCACCCCCTCCTCCGGTGGGAGCCCGGCACGGCGCGACTCCACCGAAATTTTGTCGGCGACGATGAAGCCCGAATAGAAGCCCACGCCGAACTGGCCAATCAACTGCGCGTCGGCTTTCTGGTCTCCCGAAAGCCGGTTCATGAATTCCTTGGTGCCGCTCTTGGCGATGGTGCCGAGGTTGTCGATGGCCTCCTGCTGGGACAAGCCGATCCCGTTGTCGGTGATCGTGAGCGTGCGGGCGGCTTTGTCGAAGTCGACCCTCACTTCGAGATTAGGCGCGTCCTCGTACAAAGTGGTGTTGTTCAAAGCCTCAAATCGCAGCTTGTCGCAGGCGTCCGATGCGTTGGATATCAGCTCCCGGAGAAAAATCTCCTTGTTCGAGTACAGCGAGTGCGTGACCAGATGAAGCAACTGGGCCACTTCGGCCTGGAAGGAAAGCGTTTGTTTTTGGCTCATGGCGTGGTGAGGGACGAATGACCGGGCACTTTTGGGCTGCCGGTATTTTTTTCAAGTGGCGTGACAAATTGGGCGCGAAGCATGACTTTCACAGCTTTTTTGTGCACCGGGGGCTGGACAGTGGTTGACGGCTTGTTACATTACGACTCATCCCTGCGCTTAAGGCTTTTGCTTAAGGCGGGTTTGCTGATTTTCCTAGAAACGGGACGCCATGAACATCGACCTTCTGCCTTTCAGCGCCTTTGCGCTCGAGTCCTGCCCGCCGCAGCCGCAGACTGGCGATTCGCAAACCCTCACCTTGCAGCTGGCACTGGTGACGCGTAGCGCGTCACTGGAACTCATGGCCGGCATTCTTAGCACGCGAGACATCGCCCCGACTGAGGCCTTGCTGCGCGCTTCCGTCGTGCCTGCCGATGCCACGCCGCTGACCATCACATTCTGACAAGGTCTCGCGCCAAACAGAAAAACGCCCCGAGGGGCGTTTTTTGTTGGGGGGAAGTTGGACTTAGAGCACGCCGACTTCGCCGTGCGAGATCAAA
>JBKJTX010000283.1:0-4031 GCA_046590315.1 Ramlibacter sp.
CGGTTGATCTGCCGCACCATCAGGAAAACGATGAAAGCCAGCACGATGAAATTGACCAGCACCGTGATGAAGCTGCCATAGGCCAGCACCGGCACGCCGGCTTTCTTCAGCGCGGCCAGCGTCGTCTCGGTGCCCTGCGGAACGCGCCCCAACACCAGGTAGAGCGTGGAGAAGTCGAGCGACCCCACCAGCGCGCCGATGATCGGCATGATGAGGTCAGAGACCAGCGACTCGACGATCTTGCCAAAGGCCGCGCCGATGATTACACCGACGGCGAGATCCACCACGTTGCCCTTGACGGCGAACTCTCTAAACTCCCGCATCATTCCCATGTGGCGCTTTCGACAGTTGAGGGTCCGCAGTATCGCGTCAAACGAAGAGCTGCACCGCGCGTTCCGCTGTTGAATTTGGGAATGTCGGTCAGCTACAATCGCGGGTTGACCCTAATAAAGCGACATCCTCGAGGAAACCCATGAGTGACACCCCAGTGGACGCCGGCAAACGGACGTGGCTGATTGCGTCGTCCTGCGTCGGCGCAGTGGGCGCCGGCTTTGCCGCCGTTCCGTTCGTCAGCAGCTTCCAGCCCTCCGAAAAGGCCAAGGCCGCGGGCGCTCCCGTTGAAGTGGATATCTCCGCGCTCAAGCCCGGCGAAAAGATGACAGTTGAATGGCGCGGCAAGCCCGTGTGGGTCGTACGCCGCACGCCCGAGCAAGTAGCCGTGTTGCCCAAGCTCAATGGCGAACTCGCCGACCCAGCCTCCAAGCGCAACCCCGACGAATTAACGCCGTCATACGCCCGCAACGAAGGACGCTCCATCAAAGAAGAGTACTTGGTGGTGGTCGGCATCTGCTCGCACCTGGGTTGCTCGCCGTCGGACAAATTCCAGCTCGGCGCGCAGCCCTCGCTGCCCGATGACTGGAAGGGCGGGTTCCTTTGTCCCTGTCACGGCTCGACCTTCGACATGGCAGGTCGCGTCTTCAAGAACAAACCGGCGCCCGACAACCTCGAGGTGCCGCCCCACATGTACCTGTCCGACAGCCGCTTGGTCATCGGTGAAGACAAGAACTCCAAGGCTTGAGGACAGGAACCATGGCTGAATTCAAGGAAATCTCCCCGAACGCGAGCGCCGGCGAAAAGCTGGGCAATTGGTTCGATAACCGCTTCCCGACGGCGTTCGCGGCCTACCGCGACCACATGTCGGAGTACTACGCGCCGAAAAACTTCAACTTCTGGTATTTCTTCGGCGCGCTCGCGATGCTGGTCCTGGTGATCCAGATCGTGACCGGCATCTTCCTGGTGATGCACTACAAGCCCGACGCCGCCAAAGCGTTCGAGTCGGTCGAGTACATCATGCGCGACGTGCCCTGGGGCTGGCTGGTGCGCTACATGCACTCCACCGGCGCTTCGGCGTTCTTTATCGTCGTGTACCTGCACATGTACCGCGGCCTGATTTACGGCAGTTACCGCAAGCCGCGCGAGCTGGTGTGGATCTTCGGTTGCGCGATCTTCCTCGTGCTCATGGCCGAGGCCTTCATGGGCTACCTGCTGCCCTGGGGGCAGATGTCGTACTGGGGCGCCCAGGTGATCGTGAACCTGTTCTCGGCGATCCCCTTCATCGGCCCTGACCTGGCGCTGCTGATCCGCGGCGACTATGTGGTGAGCGACGCCACGCTGAACCGCTTCTTCAGCTTTCACGTCATCGCCGTGCCGCTGGTGCTGCTTGGACTCGTCGCCGCGCACATATTGGCGCTGCACGATGTCGGCTCGAACAATCCGGACGGCGTGGAGATCAAAGGCCCCAACGCTCCGAAGGACGCCAATGGCAAGCCGCTCGACGGCATCCCCTTCCACCCTTACTACACGGTGCACGACATCTTTGGCGTCGGCGTGTTCCTGATGGTGTTCTCGGCGATCATCTTCTTCGCGCCCGAGCTGGGCGGCTACTTCCTTGAGTACAACAACTTCATTCCCGCCGACTCCTTGAAGACGCCCGCGCACATCGCTCCGGTCTGGTATTTCACGCCGTACTATTCGATGCTGCGCGCCATCACCAGCGAAATGGCGGCCGTGCTCGCCATCATTGTCCTGGCGGCCGCTTTCCTCAGCAGCCGCCGCATGGCGGGGTTCATCCGCCCGGTGGTGTGGGTTGTGGCCCTCGTAGTGGCCGTCATGCTGGGCCTGCTGCCTACGCTGGCCGGCTGGCTTCACATGAGCATGGACTCGATGTTCGACGCGATGCCGCTCATGACCGGAATTGACGCCAAGTTCTGGGGCGTGGTCGTGATGGGCGGCGCCGTGATCATCCTGTTTTTTCTGCCCTGGCTGGACAAGAGCCCGGTCAGGTCGATCCGCTACCGTCCGGGCTGGCACAAGTGGGTATACGGTGTCTTCGTCGTCAACTTCATCGTGTTGGCGTATTACGGCGTGCAGCCGGTGACCGCGGTCGGCACGCGCATTTCCCAGTTGGGCACCTTGTTCTATTTTGGTTTCTTCCTGCTGATGCCCTGGTGGAGCCGGTTGGGCGAGTTCAAGCCCGTGCCTGACCGCATCACCCTGGCGGCGCATTGAGCCGGAAACCGCAGCAATGAAAAAAATTATTCTCTCCCTCATCGCGGCGCTGGGTGTCATCGCGGGCGCACACGCCTCGAGCGGTGAAGGCATCACCTGGGACAAGGCGCCCAACAACCTCAACGACCTGCCGTCGCTGCAGCACGGCGCCAAGTTGTTCGTCAACTACTGCCTGAACTGCCACTCGGCCGCGTTCATGCGCTACAACCGGCTGGGCGACATCGGTTTGTCGGAGCAGCAGATCAAGGACAACATGCTGTTCGCGACCGACAAGGTCGGCGAGACCATGAAGTCGGCCATCGACCCGAAGCAGGCCAAGGATTGGTTCGGCGCCAACCCGCCCGACCTCACACTGATCGCGCGTTCGCGCTCCGGCAGCTACGGGTCCGGTGCCGACTACCTGTACACCTACCTGCGCACCTTCTACCGCGACCCGACCAAGGCGACCGGCTGGAACAACCTCGCTTTTCCAAACGTCGGAATGCCACACGTGCTGTGGCAGCTGCAGGGCGAACGCGAGCCGCAGTTCGAAGCGCATGAAGAGCACGGCCACCAAGTCAAGGCCTTCAAGGGTTGGAAACAGGTGAGCCCCGGCAGCATGACGCCGCTGGAGTACGACCAAGCCGTCGGCGACCTTGTCGGTTACCTGCAGTGGATGTCGGAACCCGCCCAGAATTCGCGCGTTCGTGTGGGCGTGTGGGTGCTGCTCTTCCTGGGGGTGTTCACCTTCATCGCCTGGCGCCTCAACGCGTCCTACTGGAAAAACGTTTAACGGAGCGCGCGCGCGTCCGGCTCGCCGGCGCGCGTCTTCCGTGTGACACGGTCCGGCTTCCCGTCGGACCGTGTTTTCACTTTGTTTAGGAGCCTTCATCATGATGGTCTTGTATTCCGGCACCACTTGCCCCTTCTCCCACCGTTGCCGCTTTGTGCTGTTCGAAAAAGGAATGGATTTTGAGATCCGCGACGTCGATCTCTACAACAAGCCGGAAGACATCAACGTGATGAATCCGTATGGCCAGGTGCCGATCCTGGTCGAGCGCGACCTGATCCTGTACGAGTCGAACATCATCAATGAATACATCGATGAGCGTTTCCCGCACCCGCAACTGATGCCGGGCGACCCGGTCGACCGTGCGCGGGTGCGTCTGTTCCTGCTCAACTTCGAGAAGGAGTTGTTCGTGCACGTGTCGACGCTGGAGTCCCGCGCCGCCAAGAGCAATGAAAAGCTGCTGGAGAAGGCGCGTTCGCACATTCGCGACCGACTGACGCAGTTAGCCCCGATATTTCTGAAGAACAAGTACATGCTGGGCGAGGGGTTCTCCATGCTAGACGTGGCGATTGCGCCACTTCTTTGGCGCCTCGATTACTATGGCATCGACCTGAGCAAGAACGCCGCGCCATTGCTCAAATATGACAGGCCCATTTTTTCGCGCCCTGCATATATCGAGGCGCTGGCACCGGCC
>JBKJTX010000316.1:0-5139 GCA_046590315.1 Ramlibacter sp.
ATGGGTGGCCGCCGCCGCAGGTGCTGCCGCTGATCGAGCGTGCGCGAAACGGAACACTGGCCGAAGTGTTCCGCGCCACGGCCAAGAACCCCGATGTCGCGCGCGCGCGGTACAGTAAGGGAGAGTCTGTGCCGCTGTTTCGAAGCTACTCCAAACCGGAGATCCTCACGGACGAGCTGATACGTCTCTATCTGGAACCCCTGTTGGCCAACGAAGAACGCATTCGCGCTTTCGAGCGCTACTGGCTTGGTTTTGACAATCGGCATACCGTGGCGATCCATTCCCGGCTGAAGGCTCTACACGTGCCCACCCTGATCGTCTGGGGCTTGCAGGACATCTTCTTCGACGTGAAATGGGCGTACTGGCTGAAGGACACTATTCCTGGTGCCAAGAGGGTGGTCGAAGTGCCACAAGGACGCCTGTTTTTTCCAGAAGATCTACCGGACGCCCTGGCAGCCGCTCTGCAAGAGTTCTGGTCCGCATCGCCCAACTCCTGATCCGCCCCTCTCTCAGCGCAGCACCTGGCTGGCCTCGGCCTCTCTTACCAAGCGCTCCGCGTCGTCCGGCAGCAGGAACCCCGCCGCGCGGGCTCGCGCCGCCGCCTTCTTGACCGCATCGACGAACCCCTGATGGCTGCCATACCGCTCCTCAAGCGAGGCCCGCGGATCCCCATTCGCGCCGCGTTCCGCCCGGGTTTTCGCGAACGGGATCATGCCGCCAACGTAGTTGCAGATTTGCCCCTGATGGAAAGGCCGCGCGCCGCCGGCTGTGATGTTCCAGCCCAGGTAGGTGCCCAAGGGCACATCGCGCAACACCACCGGCACGCCGCCCAGCTCGTTGCCATCAGCGTCCACTTTCGGCGCCCACATCGGCAGCACCTGCCGGATCGGCGGTGGTGCATGGGCGGCCACTCCCGAGCCGTCCACCGGGTTGAACTGCGCGCCCCAGTCGTAATCGATCACGGGCATGATGAAGTCCGGCTCGGGCACGGTCGGGCGCAACTGCGGCAACGTGGGAAAGCCGATGGCCATCTTGTTGGCGGCGGCTAGCGTTCCCGCTTGCAGCGTCGGCCACGCGCTGGGCGGAGGCTCTACACCCTTCATGACCCAGTTGCGGAAGTGCACACGCAGTGCGTTCACGGTTTCCGTGTGCGGCATGGGGTTCGCTGGCAGCACGGCCGTGCCGTAGTTGTTGCCCGGGCAGCCCGGGCCGCTAGTCGGCAGCGCCGCGCCGGGCACGCTGGTGTTGAAGCCCCCGGCGCCGCCGCCGTGGCCGCTGGCCGCGATGTAGTAACGGCGCACGTTGGGCGGCAGTGGCAGGTCGGTACGCGCATCGGTGCCCACCCACTCCGGCGTCAGCTTCAGTGCCCACACCTCCGCGGAGCCGAAGTGCTCGATGATCTTGGGGCAGGTGCGCGTGGCGGTGCAGCGATCCAACAGGCCCGCCGTCGCGCCGCCGCGCACCGGATCAGGATGCGGCAGCCACCACTGCGGCCCTTCGCTACCGGCCTGGTACAGCTCCAGCACGCCATCCGGTTGCGCCCAGCGGAAATTCAGCGCGATGCGGCGGCCCGCGATGATCGGCCACATGCCGTCGTGCACCTGCCGGCCCGATTCGTCGCGGTTAAAACCCAGATGAAGCCAGCCGCGCAGGAAGTTGCCAGACTGGGACACGCCTCGCGCGATGCTGTGCGTGACAGCCCCGGCCAGTGGGTTGGGCGTACCCGCATCGTCGCTGCGCGCAGTCTTGAAGAACATGCCCACGTCACGCCACGCTGCGAAGCCCACGCCCAATGAGTACGCGTCCGCCGACTTGAAGACCACCTGATAGAGCTTGCCGGCGTCGAACCCGTTCTTAAGACAGATTTGCGTCGGATCGGGCGTGCCGGGAAAGGGGGTGGCGGTGTCGCATTTGGCCCAAGCCCAGTCGCCGGGCGCGATGGCCGTTTCGCCGATCACCTCGCCGCGCGTCGACTCGGCGACGCGTGAGACCAGCCGCGATGCGCGTGTGTCCAGGCTGATCGGCCGATACGGCACCGGGTTGGTCTGCACGATCAGCGGCTGGGAGACGGCGCCGGAGCGATTCACGATGCGGCCAAACACGTCGCCGGTGACGGGCGAACCATCGGGCATCCGCGCGATGGGCAGCTTGAGCCAGTGGGGCTGATCCACAGCGGTCGTGTCGCGCACCCGGGTGGCGCCGGCGTTGTCGCCCTGCCAGGCGCTCGTCAAATCGATGTCGCCGTTGGCGCGTTCGGCCGGCGCGCTGGGCCGCCGCAAGCCGCGATTGGGCACCTCATGCCACATCAGGCCACTCGCTCGCGCCAGGTCCACCGGCTTGGTGATGACGAAAGTGGCCACGTAGCGAACCTTGCCGTCCGCGTCCTTGCTCAGTGGCAAGTCGTTGATGATGGCGTTGGCGGCCGAGGCGGGGTCCAGTTCGCCGAAGGCACGGCCGGCGACCTGCTCGGTGGGAATCCCGCCGGACTCTGCCGCCGCGAAGACGCGGACCTCGTCGATCACGATGCGTGCAACGCGGGCTTGCGCCAGCGGCATCGCGAGCGAGAGAGCGGCCAGTGGCGCAAAGATGGCGAAACAACGCGGCATGTCGAGTCTCCTTGGGGTGGCACACATGTTAGCCCGCAAGCGCGAGCCCTATGATGCCTCGGCCTACAACCATCATTTCCGAAGGAAGCACCATGCATTTCGACGACGTCGTCCTCGGTCGACGCAGCATCCGCGGCTACAAGCCCGATCCGGTTCCCCGGGCGCTGATCGAGGAAATCATCGCGCTTGCCATGCGGGCCCCGTCGTCGATGAACACCCAGCCGTGGAACTTCTACGTCATTACGGGCGAGCCGCTGAACCGCTTCCGCGCCGGCAACACCGAGCGGATCCTGGCCGGTGTGCCCCAGTCGAGGGAATTTCGCATCGGCCAGGCCTTCGCCGGCCCCCACCGCGAGCGGCAGGTTGGCGTCGCCAAGCAGCTGTTTTCAGCCATGGGCATCGCGCGCGACGACAAGGAGATGCGTCAGGATTGGGTGATGCGGGGCTTTCGCCAGTTTGACGCACCGGTCTGCATCATCGTTACCTACGACCGCGTGCTCGACGGCAGCGACGACACCCCCTTCGATTGCGGCGCCGTGACGACCGCGCTCGTCAACGCCGCCTGGTCGCGGGGCCTGGGATGCGTGGTCAACAGCCAGGGCATCATGCAGTCGCCGGTGGTGCGGGAGCACGCCGGCATCGCCGACGACCAGGTGATCATGAAGAGTGTTGCGCTCGGCTGGCCTGACGAGACCTTCCCCGCCAACGCGGTGGTCTCCGAACGCAAGAGCGTCGCCGACGCTACGGTTTTCGTTGGCTTCAGCGACTAGCGACGGGTGTCGCTGTCGGCCACCGGTTCGTTGGGTAAACGGACACTTCACCAGCGCAGCTGATCCGCGTATAGGAGCGCTACTGTGAGGAAAGCGGCGGGCGGCGTATGCTTGCATCCTGTCGCTTCAAGGGAATGCCATGCATGATCATCTCTGGCGAGACAACTGGATCGAGTTTAAGGCGCGCCTCATGGCGCAATGGGAACACCTCACCCACCACGAGCTGGACGCCGCAGCGGATAAGCGCGAGCACGTTCTCAGACACATCGAGCTTCGCGAGGGTGTGGATCGGCCGGAAGCGGAACGACGCTTGCGGGAGATCGAAACGAACCGCTGAGAGCGCATAGAACGCAACGCCGATCGCACTGCCGGGCGAACCGCGGAGTCATTGCAATGCGGGGGCCGACCGCGCCCGCCGGGAAACCCGCAGCCATCCGTCCGCCCGCCCAAGAGCAACTAACTCACGCCCCAAGCACGTCCGCAAGCGCCACAATGCTTTTGCAGTGAAGGTCGTTGTCGGGGTGCGGTGATACGTCTTTCGGATGGGCCGTGCCGAATTCGAATGGTCGCTCAACATACGCGGTGCTAAGGCCACATGCACGCGCACCGGCAAGATCGTCATGATGCGCTGCCACGAGCATCACCTGCCCGGGTGGCAAGTCGAACACTTGCGCAATGCCAAGATAAGTCGCTGGATCCGGCTTGTAGGCGCGAAATACCTCCGCTGAAAGTATGCAATCCCACGGCAGGCCCGCGCGCTTGGCCATGTTCGTGAGCAGCCCGATGTTGCCGTTGGACATCGTGCAGATCGTGTATCGGCGTCTGAGGCGCGTGAGCCCCTCCACACTGTCCATCCACGGATGGAGCCGATGCCACACGCGGTTGAGGTGAGCGCGCTCGGCCTCGGCCAATCCGACGAGACCGAACCTGGGAAGAATGTCGTTCAGAATCATCCGGTGCAGGTCATCGATGCGCGTCCAGCCAAGCTCGCCACTCATGACGCGCGCCATTGCCGGCCTGTAGCCCTCGCGCCATGCCCGCGCGAACGCGTCCCCGTCGACCTCTTGATGCAATTGCGCCATCTCGCGCACGATACTGCCGTGCCAGTCGACGACGGTGCCGAAGATGTCGAAGGCCAGCACCTTAATGCCGGCCAGATCCGTGGGAACGCTCATGCGCAGTAGTCTACGCTCCGGGAGCAGCGCTGACCCAAGTGATGCGCGCTCGCGTTGATCTCATGTAACCGTCAGGCGCACCTCGCCGACTCCGCTCAAAATGAACTGCACCTCCTGACCTGCGACAGGGAACTGGGAACGGATCAGACTTCCGGTTGTTACCAGCGCACTTTTGGTCAGCAATGCGCCGCGCGATGCGAGGTGATTGGCGCTCCATGCAAGCGCGTCGGCAGGATTGCCAAGCACGTCGCGTCCCGTTCCACGTCCGACTTCCTGACCATCGATCAGCGCAATGCCTTCCAGCGCGGCAAGGCTTGCGAGGTCAGCGACCTTGGATCGCGTACCCAGGACCAGCCCCTGGTTCCACGCGTTGTCGGCGGTGAGGGTCAGGATCGAGTGCCGCAAGTTTGCGTAGTCTGCGTTGCGATCGTCTGCAATTTCGAGCGCGGCATACGCGCACGCTACGTGTTCGAGGATGCTGTCTCCCGTCCACGGCGTCGACGAAGGCGGCAAGTCCCGCGCCACCTCGAATGCCACTTCGAACTCAACGATGAGACGCCCGTAGTCCGCCGCGCGCACGCTTTCGCC
>JBKJTX010000139.1:0-4177 GCA_046590315.1 Ramlibacter sp.
GAAAACTCCGCGCCAAAGGCCACCATGACCTTGTCGCAACGCAGCTGCGTTTCCAGGCGGCGGAGCCGCTCTTCCACCGCCGAGTCGAGCAGCTCATGATCCTTTAACCATTCGGCGAGCAATTTCAGCCGGAGCGCGAACTCACGCCGCCAGGTGCCATGCTGGTCAAATTGGTCGTTGAAGGAAGTGCCCACTGTATGCCTAAAGTCGCTTTGAATATAGCATCAGGCCACTCTGTACGCGCTCAGGATTTCTGGCAATTCGGGCAGTAATACGTGGCCCGCTGCCCTTGCCGAATACTTTTGACGGGTGTTGCGCAAATTCTGCACAACTGGCCTGCGCGGTCGTACACCATCGCTTCGAGCTGGAAATAGCCCGACTCGCCCTGGGCGTTGGAAAAGTCACGCAACGTGCTGCCGCCCTTGGCCACTGCGCGTGCCAAAACATCGCGCACGGACACACGCAACTTCTCGGCACGGGGCCGGCTGATGCGCGAAGCCTTGAGCGTGGGCCGGATGCCCGCATGGAACAAGGCCTCCGATGCGTAAATATTGCCTACACCCACCACCAAATCGCCCGCCAGCAGCACCTGCTTGATCGGCGCTTTCCGACGCTTCAGGCCGGCATGAAAGCCATCCAGGTCGAAGGAATCGGTCAAGGGCTCGACCCCCAGGCGCCCCAGCAGCTTCACGCTTTGCGGTGAGTCCTCGGCGCTGGCGTACACCACCGCACCGAAGCGCCTCGGGTCGTGGAGGCGCAGTATGCCGCGATTGGTCACAAGGTCGAAGTGGTCATGCGGGCCAACCGCCTCCTGCCGGACCGCAAAGCTCAAGCTGCCCGACATGCCCAAGTGCATGAGCAGCAAGCCGGAATCCAGGTCCAGCAGCAAGTACTTGCCGCGCCGGCGCACGGCACGCACGGTGCGTCCCACCAGCGCTTCGGCTTCGACGCCAAGAGGCCAGCGCAGCGGCTTACCCACCCGCACCGCTTCGATCCGGGCACCGGCAATGCGGGTGGCAAAACTTTGGCGTGTGACTTCGACTTCGGGGAGTTCGGGCATGGCGCTTGGATTATTATGGTTCGATGAAGCGATTCCCTCTTGCCGCCGGCGCCGTTTTGCTCGCGTTGGCACACGCATCCCTCGCGCAGACCGATGCTGCGGAGCGTCAAGTCGGCCCCACCGCGCTGGATGCCAACCTGTTCTATCAGTTGCTGCTGGGCGAGCTCAATGCCCGTGGCGCCCAACCGTCGGTCGGCGTACAGCTTCTCTTGAACACGGCGCGCAAGCAGAACGATCCTGCCATCTACCAGCGCGCCGTCGAAGTGGCCTTCCAGGCGCACTCCGGCGACGACGCGCTGCAGGCCGCCCGCGCCTGGAAGCAGGCGTTTCCGCAATCACGCGAAGCCAACCGCTATGTGCTGCAGATCCTGGTCGCACTAAACAAGTTGACTGAAAGCGCCGAACCGCTGAAGACCGACATCGCCCTGTCCGAAGCTAAGGATCGAAGCGCTGGGCTAGCGCTGATTCCGCGTACCTACGCCCGTGTCAGCGACAAGAAGCTGGCGGCTCAGGTCGTCGAGCAGGCCCTGGCCGACTATCTGGCGCAGCCCGCCACGGGGCCGGGCGCATGGACGGCGGTGGGTCGCTTGCGCATGGCTGCCGGAGACAATGCCGGTGCCCTGGAAGCGGTTCGCCGGGCCCAGGCACTCGACCCCCGCGCCGAGGCGCCGGCGCTGCTGGCGCTGGAGTTGATGGAGCCGAAGCTGCCGCAGGCGGAGGCGCTGGTGAAACGCTACATCGAGGGCAAGCCCCTGCCGGAGCTGCGCATGGGTTACGCGCGGGGCTTGCTCGATGCCCAGCGCTACGGTGAAGCGGCCGAGCAATTAAAGATCGTGACCTCCGAAAAGCCTGAGTACCCCGAAGCCTGGCTGGTGCAGGGAACGCTTCAAGTGCAGGACAACCAGGACGCCGCAGCCGAAGCATCCCTCAAACGCTACATCGAGCTGGCCCACACGCAGCGCTCGGGTGAGGAGCGCAGCCGGGGTTTGGCGCAGGCCTACCTTTCGCTCTCACGCATTGCCGAGAAGCGCAAGGATTTTGCCTTGGCCAACGCCTGGCTGGACAAGATCGAGAATCCGCAAGACCTGGTGTCCGCGCAGCACCGACGGGCATCCATCCTGGCGCGCCAGGGCAAGATGGACGAAGCGCGCAAGATCCTCCATTCGTTGCCCGCCCGCACGCCCGAAGACGCCCGCTTGAAAATGATGGCTGAGGTGCAGCTGCTGCGCGACAACAAGCAGTACAAGCCGGCTTTCGATTTGTTGGCACAGGCCGTCAAGCAGCAACCCTTCGACGCGGACCTGGTCTATGACCAAGCGATGCTGGCCGAGAAAATGGGCAATTTGGCCGAAATGGAACGCCTGCTGCGCCAAGTGATTGCCGCCAAGCCGGATTACCACCATGCCTACAACGCCTTGGGCTACTCGCTGGCCGAGCGCAACCTGCGCCTCCCGGAGGCCAAGGAGCTGATTCAAAAGGCGCTGACATTCGCTCCGGAAGATCCCTTTATCAGCGACAGCCTGGCCTGGGTGGAATTCCGCATGGGCAACAAGACCGAGGCCTTGCGCATCCTGGACACCGCCTACAAGGCCAAGCCCGATGCCGACATTGCCGCCCACCTCGGTGAAGTGCTCTGGAGCCTCGGCCAGCGCGAGCGCGCTCAGGCGGTCTGGAAGGAAGGCCTGCTCATGAACGGGGAGAACGACACGCTGCAGGCTACCTTGAAGCGCCTGCGCGTCAAGCCATGACACTGCGTTCGCGGGGATCGGGCTGGTTGCTCACCTCCGTCCTGATACTTTCCGGCTGCGCAACAGCGCCTCGGCAGTCGGGCCCCATCGACGCGGTACTGGGCCCCTGGTCCGGCCGGCTCGCGTTGCAAGTGGAAGACCAGCCCGGCCAATCGTTCTCCGCCGGCTTCGAGCTCAAGGGCAATGCCCAGAACGGCGAACTCGCGCTCTACTCACCGTTGGGCGGAACGTTGGCTGTCCTTAGCTGGCTGCCAGGCAGGGCAACGCTGCAGGCGCAGGGCAAGCCGCGCGAGTTCGAGTCGGTCGACGCATTGCTCGCGCAAGTCGCGGGCACGGAGATTCCCGTGGCGGCTCTTTTCGACTGGCTGCGCGGGATGGATACACCGGTCGCCGGCTGGCGCGCTGACCTATCGGAGTTGGCAAAGGGCCGCCTCACCGCCAAGCGCTTGCAGCCGCCGCCGCAAGCCGACCTGCGGGTGGTGCTGGAACGTTAAGGCGCCGTCATGAAGGCGCTCTACGACGTGCCGGCTCCGGCCAAGCTCAATCTCTTTCTTCACGTGGTGGGCCGCCGGGCCGATGGCATGCACCGGGTGCAGTCGGCCTTGATGCTGATCGACTGGTGCGACACACTGCATTTCGAACTGCGCGCGGATGGCACGCTCAGCCGGGAAGACCTGGCCGATCCTTTGCCTCCGGACGACCTTACACTGCGGGCCGCGCGCGCCCTCCAGACCGCCTCCGGATGCACGCAAGGCGCGCACATCGGCATCGAAAAGCGTTTGCCGGCACAAGCTGGTATGGGCGGCGGGTCATCCGATGCCGCTTCGTGTCTGCTGGCCTTGAACCGGCTCTGGGGTTTGAATTGGCCGCTTTCGCGCCTGCTTGCAATCGGTCTGACCCTGGGCGCCGACGTGCCCTTCTTCCTCGCGGGCTGCAACGCCTGGGCCGAAGGCATCGGCGAGGAACTCACCCCCGTTTCGCTCCCAGCGGCCAATTTCGGTGTGGTGAAGCTGCCCCAAGGATTGGAAACTGCGCGGATCTTCGCGGACCCCCACCTCAAACGAGACAGTGGCGCTGCTATAATTTCAGGCTTTGCTGCAAACCCGTACGACTTTGGCGTGAATGACTTGCAGCCGGTCGCGCAAAGGCTGTGTCCCGCAGTGACCCAAGGCATTGAATGGCTGGGTTCACAGGGACTGCAAGCGCGCATGACGGGCTCGGGCAGCGCAGTTTTTGCCAGAATGTTCGAAGGACAGCGCCTCTATGGCGCGCCGGCAGGCTGGCAGGTTCGGGAATGCGGCAATTTGGAGGCTCATCCTCTGGTGGGATGGGCACCCAGCGACGTTTGATAGGTGGGTGGCTGGTTTCA
>JBKJTX010000265.1:0-3718 GCA_046590315.1 Ramlibacter sp.
CAACTGCGCGCGCTGGGCGAATTTGTTCCATGGGCACACCAACTGGCAATCATCGCAACCCAGCACGCGATTGCCGATCAGCGGGCGCAATTCAAGCGGAATGCTGCCCTTCAGCTCGATCGTCAGATACGAGATGCAGCGCCGCGCGTCCAGACGCTGCGGCCCGACGATCGCCTGCGTCGGGCAAATCTCGATGCAGGCCGCGCAAGTGCCGCAGTGCTCCGTCACGGGGAGGCTTTCGGGCAACGCCAGATCGACATAGATTTCGCCCAGGAAGAACATCGAACCGGCCTCGCGGCTCAGCACCAGCGTGTGTTTGCCGCGCCAGCCTTGGCCACTTCGCACCGCGAGCTCGGCCTCCAGCACCGGCGCCGAATCGGTGAAGACGCGGTGGCCGAACGGACCGACGCGCGCCGCGACGCGTTCGGCCAGCTTCTGCAGCCGCGAACGCAGCACCTTGTGGTAATCCCGGCCCCGCGCGTACATCGAAACCACGGCTTCAGCGGGCCGTTGCAAGCCTTCGAACTCCACCGCCTGCCAGTTGTCGGGTTTGGCGCGCGGCAAATAATCCATGCGCGCTGTGACCACACTCACCGTGCCCGGGACCAGTTCTGCGGGCCTGGCCCTTTTGAGGCCGTGGGTTTGCATGTAGGCCATTTCGCCGTGAAATCCGTTGGACAGCCATGCGAGCAGCCCGGCTTCAGCGGACGAAAGATCGACACCCGCCACGCCGATTTGGGAAAATCCAAGCTCGAGGGCCCAGGCCCGGATTTCCGCAACCAGTTGAGGACCTGCTATCTGACCACCGTTGAACGTCACCTGCCCATTGTAGAAAGCGCCGTCCGCGCGCTGGCCTGGCCCAGCGAGGACGGCACGCGCGCGTTCGCTGCCGAGCTTGCCGCCCATCCGGCCATCGCCAATGCCTTCATCGAACTGCACGGCGACCTCGGCGCCGGCAAGACGACATTGGTGCGCCACCTGTTGCGGGCGCTGGGCGTGCAAGAGCGCATCAAAAGTCCGACCTACACCGTCGCCGAGCCGCACGAAGCGGGCGGGCTTTCGATCTGGCATTTCGACTTCTACCGCTTCAACGACCCGCGCGAATGGGAAGAAGCGGGGTTTCGTGACGTGTTCGCCAGTCCGGGCCTCAAGATCGCGGAATGGCCAGAGAAAGCGGCTGGAATGCTGCCGCTTGCCGACTTGGTGATCCGTATCGAAGCCCAAGCCGATGAATCGCGCCACGTGAACTTGAAGGCACAGACCGCGCTCGGCCTGGAGTTGCTGCCATGAAGCGCCGGGACATCGTGCGCGGCGGCTCGCTGGTGCTGCTGCTCGGCACGCAGCAGATCGCGCGCGGCGCCACCATCCTTGCCGTGCGCGTGTGGCCGGCGCCCGAATATTCGCGCGTCACGCTCGAATCCGATACGCAGTTGCGCTCGACGCAGGTGACGATGGCCAACCCGCCGCGCCTGGCCGTGGACATCGAGGGCCTGGACTTAAGCCCCGAACTGCGGGAGCTGGTAGGCAAGGTGCGCGGCGACGATCCATTCATCAAGGGAATCCGCGCTTCGCAACACGCACCCGGCGTGGTGCGACTGCTGGTGGACCTCAAACAGCCCGCCATGCCGCAGGTGTTCACGCTGCAGCCGGTGGCTGCCTACCGGCACCGGCTGGTGTTTGATTTCTATCCGCTTAAAACGGTGGACCCGCTCGAAGCATTGATGGCCGAGCGCATGAGGGACCGGCCCGTGGCGCCGCCCACACCGGCCAGCGACCCGCTTGGCGAGCTGATTGCGCAGCAGCTGGAGCGCAAACCCGGCGTCGCGCCGGCGCCCGAACCCATGCGCCGCGCACCAGCGCCACAAAAGACCGACCGCCTGATCATCATCGCCCTCGACCCGGGCCACGGCGGTGAAGATCCGGGGGCAG
Organism: Ramlibacter sp.; assembly: GCA_046590315.1. Taxonomy (GTDB): domain Bacteria; phylum Pseudomonadota; class Gammaproteobacteria; order Burkholderiales; family Burkholderiaceae_C; genus Ramlibacter. Next base: position 1,930 of record JBKJTX010000265.1, read on the forward strand.
TCGGGCCGAGCGGCACGCGCGAAAAAGACGTCGTGTTGCAGATCGCACATCGCCTGCAAGCGCGAATCAATGTCGCCGCTGTCAACGGCAACCCGATGCGCGCCTACCTGACGCGCGACGCCGACTTCTTCGTGCCGTTGCATGTACGCGTGCAGAAGGCGCGACGGGTTCAGGCGGACTTGTTCGTGAGCCTGCACGCCGATGCGTTCATGACGCCTGCGGCTCGCGGCGCCAGCGTGTTCGCGCTCAGCCAGGGCGGCGCCTCCAGCAGTGCCGCGCGCTGGATGGCCGACAAGGAGAACAGGGCCGACTTGATTGGCGGCGTGAATGTGAAGAGCCAGGACGCGCAGGTCGCGCACGCCCTGCTCGACATGAGCACGACGGCGCAGATCAACGACAGCCTGAAACTCGGCGGCGCCTTGCTCGGCGAGATCGGCAATGTGGGCAAGCTGCACAAAGGCCAAGTCGAACAGGCCAGCTTCGCCGTACTGAAGGCGCCAGACATCCCGAGCGTGTTGGTGGAAACAGCTTTCATTAGCAACCCCGAGGAAGAGGCGCGCCTGCGCAGCGAGGTCTACCAGGAACAGCTTGCCGACGCGATCATGCGCGGCATCCAGCGCTACTTCGCGAAAAACCCGCCGCTTGCGCGCAGCCGAACTGTTTAGGAAAGCTAAATCGGATAGATCAGCGAGTTGAGCACCATCTCGCTGTCGTAGACGCACAGGCGGCTTGCGAATTTCAGGCCGGCGTCGGTGCGAACGATTTCGTCGATGTAGCGGCCCACGTTGTACACCTCGCTGCTGTCGCCGGGACGCGTGCGGAACACCGCGTAGTGCGCCTCGGCTCTGACCATGCCGCCCTCCTCGCCCAGCACGCGCGCTGGGCTGACCACGTGCCGCATGTAGTAGGGCGCGTGATAGATGGTCTGCGTCACGCCGTAGACCCGGTCTTTCATCATCCCCTGGCTCTCCAACGCGATCAGCGCGAGCGGCAGTCCGCGATCGAAGTTCTCGCGCGCCTGCACCTTATAGCGCCCTTGCTCGGTGAAGAAAGCCGGCCATTCGTCGAAGCGCCGGTCGTCGAGCGCTGCGGCATAGTCTGCGTTGAGCCGATCGACCTCTTGCTGCAGCATCCAAGTCTCGGAGCTCATACGCCCATCACCTTGCGCCAATAGGCATACATGCTGCGGATCAAAGTCTCCGTGACCATGTGCTCGGTCGCCTCGGTGCCAGTGCCATCCAACTCGCACAGCGTACTCCCGCCCTCGCCCCATTGCTGGAAGCCGCGCTGGCTCAACTCGATCACTTCCCCGTCGTCGGCGCTCACGAAACCCGCCGGCCCGAACAGGTTGGCCTGCCGCAGCCGGCGCTGTGTCATCGCTGACGTGTCGTCGGCAAAACCAAAGTGCGTCCAGGTGAAATCGAATTCGCCTTCGCCGCGCGGAACGATGTGGCGGGTCGACAGCGAATTGACCTGCTGCTGGATGATGAGGCTCGGGAACAGCGTGATCATCGTGACAGTGGGCGTGATCTCCTGGCCGGGCTGTGCTGGGTCGGGAATCTTCCACCAAGGCTCGGGCACCACGTCCAGCAGGCGCGTGTCGTGCAGATGCATGTCGGCCTTGAACGAGGTCACGCCCTGCGTCACGGCCGCGTTCTCGCCGCCTTCGTTCCTGCGCGAGATCATCACTGCGTGGCGGCCATGGCTGTCCATCACCATCCGGCTTTTCTGGTCCGCGCGCCACAGGCCGAAGGTGACGAACCAGGTGTGGAGCAGGCCCGGGTGGTAC
>JBKJTX010000315.1:0-8429 GCA_046590315.1 Ramlibacter sp.
ATCGATAAACGCACCGCTTCCACGCACCACTGTCACCTTGCGCAACTTGGCCATTGCCACAAGGCCAAGGCAGTGGGCAAGCTCACCGGCGGCCTTGCGGCAATGGCCAAGTTGCGCAAGGTGACAGTGGTGCGTGGAAGCGGTGCGTTTATCGATCCGTTTCACCTGCAGGTGGAGGAGACCGCGGGCCCGGCTCAGGAGAAGACCGGCAAAAAGCAGACCATCAAATTTCGCAATTGCATCATCGCGGCCGGCTCACAGGCGGTTCAGTTGCCCTTCATGCCCAAGGACCCGCGCGTGGTCGACTCGACCGGCGCGCTGGAGTTGGCCGCCATCCCAAAGCGCATGCTGATTCTCGGCGGCGGCATCATTGGCCTGGAAATGGGCACGGTGTATTCCACGCTGGGTGCACGGCTCGATGTGGTCGAGATGCTCGATGGCCTGATGCAAGGCGCCGACCGCGACCTGGTGCGCGTGTGGCAGAAGATGAACGCGCCGCGCTTCGACAACATCATGCTCAAGACCAAGACCGTGGGCGCGGAAGCCACCCAGGATGGCATCCTCGTGAAGTTCGAGGGCGAGCAGGCGCCTAAGGAGCCGCAGTTGTACGACCTGGTGCTGCAGGCGGTCGGCCGCTCGCCGAATGGCAAGAATATCGAGGCCGACAAAGCCGGCGTCACGGTGACCGATCGCGGGTTCATTCCGGTGGATATCCAGATGCGCACCAATGTCCCGCACATTTTCGCCATCGGCGACATCGTGGGCCAACCCATGCTGGCGCATAAAGCCGTGCACGAGGCGCACGTGGCCGCAGAAGCCGCCGCGGGCCAGAAAAGCGCCTTCAATGCGCGCGTGATCCCGAGTGTGGCCTACACCGACCCGGAAGTCGCCTGGGTCGGCTTGACCGAGGACCAGGCCAAGGCCGAGGGCATTGCTGTCAAGAAGGGGCACTTCCCTTGGACGGCATCGGGCCGGGCCATCGCCAACAACCGCGACGAAGGTTTTACCAAGCTGCTGTTCGACGCGCAGACGCATCGCGTCCTGGGCGGCGGCATCGTCGGCACGCACGCCGGCGACATGATCGGCGAGATCGCGCTGGCCATTGAGATGGGCGCGGACGAAGTGGACATCGGCAAGACGATTCACCCGCACCCTACGTTGGGGGAAAGCATTGGAATGGCCGCCGAAATCGCCCACGGCACCTGCACCGATGTGCCGGCACAGCGGAAGGGTTGACGCGCAGCCTACCGGCAGCGCAACGGCAGCAAGCCCATAGGGATGTCGGTGCGATCTTCGCCCTTGGCGGTCATCTTCTCCGGCGCTTTGGCCTTGCCGCAGAGCCAGGATACCGGGACCACCGGCGTGTCTTCCACGACCGCAGGACGCAGCGTGAGCGTCTTGCCTTTGAGCGCACCATGCGCCCGATTGCCGAACTGGATGTGGATGGCGCCATCCCGGAGCGTGACCGAACTGACCAGCGTGCTCACGATCTTGTCGGCGGGCGGCAACCCCGCCGCGGCATTGTCCGCAGGCAGAGGCTGGCCACTGTGCCAGGCGCCGCCGACCGGCGCCTTGGCCAGGTCGGCCAATGGCAGTGCCTCAACGATCTGGTCGCGTATCAGCTTATCGGTATAGGTAGGCAGGGCGATGAGCGCGAGGATGGCCAGGACGGCGATCACCACCATGAGTTCGATCAGGGTGAAGCCCCTGCGGGAGCGCAGGCCCCGCATCGGGCTCAGGGCAGCTGCGCCGGCTGTGCTTCGGGCGCGGGGCTGCGGGTCAAAACCCGGCGGGCACCGTCGAACCGGTGCTGCCAATAGCTCGCGCCCATGCTCTCGACGCGCACCTCGGCGCCAGGCTTGGGGGAGTGAATGAACTTGCCTTCGCCGACATAAATGCCGACGTGGCTGAAAGCACGCTTCATCGTGTTGAAGAACACGAGGTCACCGGGCTGCAGATCCTGCTTGTCGATGGGTTGCGTGGCGGCTGCCTGTTCCTTGGCCATGCGCGGCAACACCAACCCGACGGTCTTCTCGTACATGGCTCTCACGAAGCCGCTGCAATCGAATCCGGATTCAAACGTGTTGCCTCCGCGCCGGTACGGCACACCGAGGAACCCCATGGCAGTGACGACCAAATCGGACGCACGGTCGGCTACCGTGATGCGCACTTGCGCGATCTGCGCCAAGATGCCTTTCTCGGCGATGAGCCGGCTGATGTCATCTTCCGCCGTGGGCGGGGCGGCCTGCGCGCAGGCGCACGTTGCGACCAAGATGAGCATGAGCTTACGAGACATCGGCGGAGAATACCTGGGTATGAGGTAATAAGTCAAGTTAGGTTTCTGGCGTAACTTGTTGATTCAAATCGACATATGTATCTGTGTGACAGCACAGGTGGGCAGGACGTATGAATTCAAATGGATGGCGAAAATGGGCGTGGGCGGTTGTGGCAATCGGTTTCGGTTGCACCGGAGGTGCGGCAGCGGCGCAGTCGCTTCGGGCCGAGGTCGTGGCGCGCGGTTTGGAAAACCCTTGGGCGGTCGCGTTCCTGCCGCAAGGGCGATTCCTCGTCACGGAGCGGCCCGGCCGCATGCGCGTGATCGATGCCGACGGCAAGCTCGGTCCGCCGCTGGCGGGCGTGCCCGCAGTGGTCAGCGGCGGGCAGGCGGGCCTGTTCGACGTTGTCCTGGACTCCGGCTTCATGGCCAATCGTCTGCTCTATTTCTGCTATTCGGAGCCCGGCCCCGGTGGCAACAGCACCGCCCTTGCGATGGCGCGCTTGGCTCCAGACAACTCGCGGCTGGAAGACGTCAAGGTGATTTTCAGCCAAAGGCCAAAGGTTGCCAGCAATCTGCATTTCGGCTGCCGCATCGTGGAGGCGCAGGGCAGTCTGTTTCTGACCCTGGGCGATCGATTCAGCCGCAAGGAAGATGCCCAGAAGCTGGACAACCACTTGGGAAAGGTCGTGCGCCTGACCAAGGACGGCGCCCCGGCACCGGGCAATCCGTTTCTGAACCGGCCAGGCGCGCTGCCCGAGATCTGGAGCTTCGGGCACCGCAATTCCCAGGGCGCGACACTGGCTCCCGACGGCGCTTTTTGGATGCTGGAGCACGGGCCGCAAGGGGGCGACGAGATCAACGTGCCCCAATCCGGTCGCAACTATGGCTGGCCGGTGATCACGTATGGGGAGAACTACGGCGGGGGGCCGATTGGCGAGGGCATCACGGCCAAGGCCGGGATGGAGCAGCCGCTGCACTACTGGGTGCCGTCGATCGCGCCGTCCGGCATGGCCTTTCTCACCAGTGACCGTTATGGCCCTGCGATGAAGGGCAGCCTCTTCGTCGGTTCGTTGAAGTTCGCCTACCTGGCGCGGCTTGAAATTGGCGCGGGCAAAGTCGTGCGCGAGGAAAAGCTGCTCGAAAGGATAGGCCGGGTGCGCGACGTGCGCCAGGGGCCGGAAGGCCTGCTCTACCTGCTGACGGACGAGTCCCGCGGCAACCTTGTTCGGGTTCTGCCGCAGTAGCGGAAATCAGGGCTTGATCAGACCCTTGCGCACGGCGTACAGGGTGAGGCTGGCAATGTCGTTGAGGTGCAAGCGTTCCATGATGCGGGCACGGTGCACATCCACGGTTTTGGGCGAAAGTCCCAGCTCGTAGGCGATCTCTTTGGAGGCGCGTCCCTGCGCGATGAGCTTGAGGATCTCCACCTGCCGATGGGTCAGCTCGTCATCGACGGTGGGCTCGGAAGGCTGCAACAGGCGCTGCGCGATGGCCGGGCTGAAATAGCTGCCGGTCGCCATCACGCTACGCACAGCCTGCTCCAACTCGAACGGCGGCGCGTCTTTCATCAGGTAGCCGCAAGCGCCATTCGCCACCGCACGCTTGACGAAGTCCACGGTGTCGTACATCGACAGCACCAGCAGCCGGACTTGCGGATGCTTGGCATGGATTTCGGAGATGGCCGTGATGCCGTCCATGCCAGGCATGGAGATGTCCGTCATCACGACGTCCGGGTTGAGGCTCTCGACCAGGGTGATGAGTTCCTTCCCGTCGCGCGCCTCGGCAATCACCTCGACACCATCGACCATCGACAGCAGCGCCTTGATCCCCGAGCGGACCAGGTCATGGTCGTCGGCGAGCACCACACGGATGGGCTTGGATGCGGTGCTGTTCTTCATCTGCGCTTTATACCCTAGAGCACACCCTAAAGCACTGCACGAATCGCGACGCCGCGGCCGGTTGAGGTACGAATATGCAAGCGACCGCCTGCCAATTCGGTGCGTTCGATCATCCCGTAGAGCCCGAAGTTGTGCTCGCTGGGCTGGCCGTCGAGCAACTTGCGCTTGTCGAATCCCACGCCGTCATCGATGACCAGCACGCCAATTTGACCTTGAGGCAGGAACCGAAGCCGCACGCCGATGTGCGAGGCCTGGGCGTGCCGCACGACGTTGTTCAGCGCCTCTTGCACCAGCCGAAGGGCGACAGACGCAGTTTCGCCGAGCGTGGGCGGCTCTTTGCCACGCGAGCTCACTGTGAAGGCCAGGCCCGCGGGCTCGGCAATCCGCTGCACCGCCGACTGCGCCGCGGCGACGAGTCCGAGCAGGTCCAACTGCGCAGGCCGCAGTGAAAAGGAAAGCGTTTTCAACTGGCCGACTGCGCCTTGCGCCATGTCCATGGCGGTGTCGGTGTGCTTGCGCGCCGCCTGCGGGTCGGCCGCGCGCTTGGCGGCGTGCAGGTGGATGACCATTCCCGTTAGCGTTTGGCCGAGCTGGTCGTGCAATTCCCGTGAGATCAAAGTGCGTTCGCGCTCCTGGGCCACCACCAGCCTCGCGGACAGCTTCTTCAGCCTGCGGTACGCGGCTTCCAGTTCGCGGGCCATGCGTTCCTGTTCCGCCGCGCGTTGGCGCTCGGCCATCACCCGCTCGACGATTTGGGGCAGGGTGCCCAACTTGTCCTTGGTGACATAGTCTTTCGCACCGCAACGAAGCACGTGCACGGCGGCTTCCTCGCCGATCGCGCGGGTGACAACCACGAGCGGCGTCCCGCAGCGGCGTGCCACCAGGATCTGCAGCGCCGCATAGGGTGAGAAGCGCGGCATGTTGAAGTCGCACAGGATCACGTCGAAGTTTTCCGGCAACGCATCGGCGAATCCAGTCGCGTCCTCGACCCGGCGCAGCACGTAGGTGCGCTGCGGATCGGCCCGTTCCAGCGCAATGGCCATCAGCTCGACGTCGTCGGGGTTGTCTTCGACGCACAGCAGCCTGATGGTGGCGGATTCGGCGGCGGCTTGTGTCACGGCAATGGAGGATGGCATGCGTTTGCGCGGGAGTTTACCCCTCCGGAGCGATGGCGCGCGGACCGCTGGAACCTTGGGCTTATCGTCTTCACCGACTTGACATGCGCAGCCATGCGCCCAAACTCTGCTGTGGTGTCAAGGCGGGAGCTCATGATGAAAAACAGCCGAATTTTGTTGGTGGAAGACAACCCGGACCACCAGGAGCTCACGTTGATGACGTTGACCCAGAACAAAGTCGTCAATGAAATTATCGTCGCCAACGATGGCCTGGAAGCGCTTGAGTATCTGTTCGGGACCGGACGGCACGTGGGACGCGATGCCCGCGACGTGCCGGCGCTTATCCTGCTGGATCTGAAGCTGCCCAAGGTGAACGGTATAGAGGTGCTGCGTCGCGTGCGCGACGACGAACGTACGCGCTATGTTCCGGTCGTCATTCTTACTTCGTCCAGCGAAGAAGAGGACATCGTCGCCAGCCTGGAGAGCGGTGCCAACAGTTACGTTCGCAAGCCCGTCGATTTCAGCCGCTTCGTCGAGCAGGTGCAGCGTTTGCAGGTGTACTGGCTGCTGGTGCACGAGCCGCCGGGCGGGCGCAAGTGACGCGAACCGTCCTGCCATAGGGGATTTTCTTAACGCGGGACCGACCATTTGCTTAGCGGGGAACGGCGCCCGCGTGGTCTCATTTCTCCATCGCGTTCGAGCCAGAACAGCGCAGGAGTAAGCCCCGTGAATACAACCTTCGAAGCCACCGAGTCGGTCGCCACACTGCCAGGCGCCGCCCGGCGTCAAGGCGCCTCGGAAATCGCACGTCAGGCCCTGCTGTGGGGACCTGCGGCCGCCGTGCTCGCGTTTGCCGGGGCCGCCATGCTGGTGCCCGACGGACCGACGTTGCAAGACAGCGCGGTGGCGCAAGTGGTTTTTCTTGCTGTTTGTCTGGCTTGGCTGCTGCCGCGCGCGGCGAGCCGCCTGCACCGCCTGGTCCGCGCGAGCGCTGACGGCGCCATCGATCGCCGCACTGGCTTTTACAACCGCGACGGTTTCATCGACGCCGCGGACGACATGCTGTCACGCGCGCAGGCCGAAGGGCGCTCGCTCAGTGTGCTGGTCATCGAATTCAACGACCTGCGCGAAGTTCACGAGATCTACGGCCCCGCGATCAGCCGCAGACTGATCGCGAAGCTGGTGCGCAAGCTAGGGGGCTTGGCCGGCGCCCACGGTCTGGCCGGCCGCACTGGCCCGGCCCAGTTCACTGTGGTCCTGCCTATGCCGCGTGGCAAGGCACTGCGTGCAGTCCAGCGGGTGCTCGGCAAGCCCGCGCGAATTGAATTTGACGCGGGTGACAGCGAGATCGTGCTTGTACCGGACCTGCTGCTGGACTGCAGCGACGGCGGCACCCAGGACATGGAAGCGCTTTGCCGCGAGATGAGCAATGAGCTGGCGCGCATGCAAAAAGACGAGCTGCGTCGCCAGCAATACCTGCAGCGCTCACGTGAGCGCCACTCCCGGCCGATGAGCCTGCACTCTCGTCCCTGAAGCACTTTCGCGTCCCGGGTCGGACGCTGGAATAATCGGCGGCATCACAAGGAATGCCGCATGTTGCTTGACGCCGATGATTCCCAGCTGGTTCTGGTCGACCACCAGCAGCACCTGATGCCCGCCATCCACGACGGCGAAGCGGTGCTTGGCAACGCGATTCGCCTGGCGAGAATCGCACAGCTGCTGGAGGTACCTGCCTGGGGCACGGAGCAGAATCCGACCAAACTGGGCGAAAACGTCAGTGAACTCAAGGCGCTTTGCCGCAAGACGCTCGTCAAGATGCATTTCAGTGCCTGTGCCGATGGCCTGACGGAGCTGCTACGACCGCCAGCCCGGCCGCAGCAGGGCGGCAATGCCCGAAGCCTGCCCAAACACCTCCAAAAGCCCGCCGGCCCGCCCGACTCGCGAGGCGCCGTCGTCATTGCCGGCTGTGAGGCCCATGTGTGCCTGCTGCAGACGGCCCTGGATCTGCTGGATGAGGAGTTCGAGGTGTGGGTCGTGACCGACGCCTGCGGATCGCGAACCGAGCGCAACCGCGATGCGGCCTTCGACCGGCTGGCTGGCGCCGGCTGCGAGCTCGTAACGACAGAGATGGTGGCGTTCGAGTGGCTGCGCACGGCGGACCATCCGCTGTTCCGCGACGTGCTGGCCCTGATCAAATAGCCGAAAATTAACGAGGGGACGCGATGCGCTACGCAGAGTTTCATCGCCGGTCGCTCGAAGACCGGGATGCCTTTTGGGCCGAGCAGGCCCGCCTGATTGATTGGCAAGTCCAGCCGCAAACCATCTGCGACACCAGTCGGCCGCCCTTTTATCGGTGGTTCGCTGGCGGCACCACCAACCTGTGTCACAACGCGGTCGACCGGCATCTGAAAGGCCGGGCCGAACAGCCCGCGCTCATCTTTGTCTCCACCGAGACCGGCGAGGAGCGCACGTATAACTTCCGCGAGCTCCATGCCGAAGTGCAGCGCGCGGCGGCGGCGCTGCGCAGCCTGGGCGTGACAAAGGGCGATCGGGTCCTGATCTACATGCCGATGATGGCGCAGGCCGCATTCGCGATGCTCGCTTGCGCGCGCATCGGCGCGATCCACTCGGTGGTGTTCGGTGGCTTTGCTTCAGTATCGCTGGCCTCCCGGATCGAAGATGCGACGCCCAAGGTCATCGTCAGCGCCGATGCGGGTTCGCGCAGCGGCAAGGTCACCGCGTACAAGCCCTTGCTCGACGAAGCGATCCGCCTGTCGGCCCACAAGCCGGATGCGGTGTTGCTCGCCGACCGCGGCTTGGCGCCGATGGACCGCGTGCCAGGGCGCGACCATGACTGGAACGAGCTCACGGCGCAGCACGCAGGGGCCACGATTGAATGCGAGTGGCTGGACGCGACGGACATCAGCTACACCATCTACACCAGCGGGACCACGGGGCGCCCCAAGGGTGTGCAGCGCGACGTGGGTGGCTACGCCGTGGCCCTCGCAGCGAGCATGAAGCACATCTTTCTCGGTGAACCGGGGGAAACTTACTTTTCGACCAGCGACATTGGCTGGGTGGTCGGCCACAGCTACATCGTCTACGGCCCGCTGATCGCCGGCATGGCGACGATCATGT
>JBKJTX010000057.1:0-5849 GCA_046590315.1 Ramlibacter sp.
CCCTCAACCCCGGCCTCTACGTCTACCACTGCGCGACACCTTCGGTGCCGCACCACATCTCCGCCGGCATGTATGGCCTGATCCTCATTGAACCGATGCAGGGCTTGCCGAAGGTCGACAAGGAGTTCTATGTGATGCAGGGCGACCTGTACACCACGCACCGAGCCGGCACCAAGGGCCACCAGCAATTCAGCCACGAGCGCGCATTCGACGAATTGCCGACGTACTTCACCTTCAACGGCGCCGTTGGTGCGCTGACCAAAGAACACGCCATGAAGGCGAAGGTCGGTGACACGGTGCGAGTCTTTTTCGGTGTCGGCGGCCCCAACAAGGTTTCATCGTTCCACGTCATTGGCGAGATCTTCGACCGGGTCTATAGCGAAGGCTCGACCAATACAGTGAAGAAGAACGTGCAGACAACACTGGTAGCGCCAGGTGGCGCGACCATCGTCGAGTTCAAGGTGCAGGTGCCCGGTACGTACCTGATGGTCGATCACGCGCTGTCACGCGTTGGCAAGGGCCTGGTCGCCGCCATCGAGGTGACGGGGGCCGAGAATGAGCAGATTTACAAGCCCTCAAACAAGGGGGCTTCGACGGCCCACTAGGGGGTCGGCCTGCCCTTGACAGCCCTCTTTTGGAGGGTTTTTTTCATCTCCGTCAGGCTTCGCAACCTTCGCCTTATCACAATGAGCATTCGCAATCTGGATCGACTGCTGGAACCGAGATCGATTGCCCTGTTCGGGGCATCCGACCGGCCAGGGAGCGTTGGCGCGGCCGTGTGGCGCAATCTTCGCGCGGGACAATTCGCCGGCACGATCTACGGCGTTAATCCCAAGCATGCCAAGCTGGACGGAGTGGAGGTGTTTGCGCGCGCAGCCGATCTGCCCGAGGCCCCTGACCTTGCCGTTCTGTGCACGCCGCCCCAAACGGTACCCGGCCTTATTGAAGCGCTCGGTCAGCGCGGCACCCGTGCTGCCATCGTGATGACCGCCGGCCTGGATGCGCGGCAGAAGAGCGCCATGCTCGAGGCCTCCAAGCCACATCTACTGCGGGTGTTGGGGCCCAACTGCCTGGGCTTGCTGAGTCCGCATCTCGGGGTCAACGCAAGTTTCGCGCACACCGACGCGCTGGCGGGCGAAGTGGCTTTCATCTCGCAATCCGGCGCGCTGGTCACCGCGGTCCTCGACTGGGCCAAATCGAGGAGCATTGGTTTTTCGCACCTGCTCTCGCTCGGCGAACGCGCTGACGTGGACTTCGGCGATCTCCTGGACTACCTGGCGAATGACGCGCGCACTCGCTCCATCCTGCTCTATATCGAATCGATCGAATCGCCGCGGAAGTTCATGGCCGCGGCCCGGGCAGCCGCACGCAACAAGCCCGTGATCGTGGTCAAGGCCGGCCGCGCCGGCAACGGGCTCAAGGCGGCCGCTTCGCACACGGGGGCGCTGGCTGGCTCGGACATCGTCTTCGACGCGGCAATACGGCGCGCCGGCATGTTGCGCGTCGATACGCTGCAGGATCTGTTCATGGCCACCGAGACGCTGGCCCGCTTCGGCGGCAACAGCGACGAGGCCCTCACACTGATGACGAATGGCGGTGGCGCCGGTGTCATGGCGGCCGATGCTGCCGCACTGGCAGGTATCGAGTTGCGCGAGTTGAGCGAAGTGGTCCGGCAAAAACTGGCGGCCGTTTTGCCTCCAGCCTGGTCGCATGCCAACCCGATTGACATCATCGGTGACGCGCCGCTATCGCGTTACACCCAGACCTTGCAGACACTCCTTGCTGACCGCAGCAGCGGTGCCGTCCTTTTCATGCACGCGCCGACGGCCATCGTGCGCAGCGAAGATATCGCGCGTGCGTGTGTCCCGATCCTGAGTCAGTCGCCCGGGCGCGTGATGGCCTGCTGGCTCGGCGATGACGCGGTAGCCGGCGCAAGAAAGATCTTCGATGAAGCGGGTGTGCCGGACTACCACACCCCGGAGGAAGCCGTTCGGGCCTTCGGCATGCTTGCAACCTACCGCCGAAACCAGGCCCTGCTGCTCGAAGCGCCAACCGCAAGCGAGAACGGGCCTGCCGACACTGCTGTGGCCCGCGCCGTCGTCGAAAAGGTTTTGAGTGCCGGCCGCGAGATGCTCAGCGAACTCGAAGCGAAGGAAGTGTTGAAGGCGTACGGCATTCCGGTCGTGTCCACCATCGCCGTTGAGGCTTCCTCGGCCGCGGCCGAGGCGGCGGCATGTGAAATCGGCTACCCCGTCGCACTCAAGATCCTCTCGCCCGACATCAGCCACAAATCCGATGTGGGGGGCGTTCGCTTGCACTTGCGCAATGAAGAGGAATTGCGTGAGGCGGTCGGCGAGATGCTGACCAAAGTCCGCGAAGTCAAACCGCTTGCGAGGATTACGGGGTTCACCGTGCAGGTCATGGCGACTCGCCCGCTTGCGCAGGAACTGATTCTCGGTGCCAGCATCGACCCGCTCTTCGGGCCCGTGTTGATGTTCGGACAGGGCGGAACTGCCGTGGAAGTGGTGGCCGACCGGGCCATCGGATTGCCCCCGCTCAATCGGGTGCTCGCCCGCGAACTTATCTCGCGCACCCGGGTCGCCAGATTGCTCGCCGGCTATCGAGATCATCCGCCCGCGAAGCTCGACGCTATCTGTGACGTTCTGATCGCGCTATCGCAAATGTTGGCGGACCTGCCGGAGCTCGCCGAGCTCGACATCAACCCCCTCCTTGCCGACCATGAAGGGGTGATCGCGCTGGACGCGCGCCTGCGCGTCAGCCGCAAACAGCAGTCGGGCGCGTCGCGCTTTGCGATCACGCCTTACCCCATCGAACTGGCAGAAACTGTGCAGTGGAATGGAGAAACGCTCCTCATCCGGCCCATCCGCCCCGAGGACGAGCCGCAGCACAAGGCTTTCGTCGAGGCGCTGCAACCGGAGGATCAGCGTCTTCGCTTCTTCAGCGTCCGCAGGGAACTGCCGCGCAGCGAGCTGGCACGCTTGGCGCAAATCGACTATGCGCGAGAGATGGCCTTCATTGCGGTGCGGACTTCGCCGCAGGGGTCGAGCCAGACCCTGGGCGTGGTGCGGGCCGTCATCGACCCGGATAACATCGATGCCGAGTTTGCGGTGATCGTGCGCTCGGACCTGAAGGCGCGCGGACTGGGTCGCATCCTGATGCGCAAGATGATTGCCTTCCTTTCAGGTCGCGGCACGCGGCGAATGGTGGGCCACGTTCTGCGGGAGAACGACGCCATGCGCAAGCTGGCGGGTTCGCTGGGCTTCGAGACGATCCATGCTCCCACGAACGCGGACGCGGTCTTTCTCGCATTGAAACTTGCGCAGGGCTGATCATGGCGGCCGCGGGCCTGTCGTCGCACATAACTTTTACCCGATGGGGAGCATCATGTACCAACGAATTCTTGTGCCCGTGGACGGCAGCCCGACCTCCAATGCCGGACTTGCAGAAGCGATCAAGTTAGCGAAGTTGACCGGCGCGCGGCTGCAGCTGGTGCACGTCATTGACGAAATGCCGCTGATCCTGGGGGCCGAAGGCTACGGCTCGATGTCCACGGATTTGCTGGGCATCATGAAGGAAGGTGGCCAGACCATCCTCGCCACCGCCCGCGCGCTCGCGGAAAAGAACGGCATCCAGGTGGAGGCGTGCCTGTTCGACAACCTGAGCGGCCGCCTGAGCGAGCATGTTGCAAAGCAGGCGCTGCAGTGGAAGGCCGACCTGATCGTGCTGGGAACGCATGGCAGGCGCGGTGTCGAACGCATGGTGCTGGGAAGCGGCGCTGAGCAGATCCTGCGCGGCTCGCCGATTCCTGTGCTGCTGGTGAGGGGCTGAGCGTGTACAAGCGCAAGCGTTTCTGGCGCCCCCCCGGAGTTGCGATTCCGTGTGGGACCCCATGAAACCGCTGTGGGCCCGCTTCGCTGCAAGTCCGCTGCGGCTGGCACTGAGTGTGCTGCTGTTCGTAGCCGCAAGCTGGCTCTTTGCAGGAATCGCCGAGGACGTGGCCACCGGTGATCCGCTGGTGGCGGTGGACCAGCTGATAAGCCAGTGGTTCCATGAACGGGCCACGCCCTTGCGCACCCGATGGATGCTTCTTTTCACCCATGCCCATGGCACCGCGGGGATCATCGGCATGGGCATTGCCTTCGGCTTGTACCTGCTGTGGCGCAAGGACTGGTACTGGCTCATGGCGCTGGGTGTCATCCTGCCCGGCGGCATGCTTGCCAACGTGCTGATCAAGCAGCTGATCCACCGCGATCGCCCGCGCTTCGACCACCCGCTGTTGACGTTGAGCACCTACAGCTTTCCCAGCGGGCATGTCACCGGTGCCACCTTGTTCTACGGCGTGTTCGCGGCGTTCCTGGTGTCGCAGGTGTCGGGATGGCGCACTCGTTCAGGCATTCTGGTATGCGCGGGCCTTCTCGTGATCTGCGTGGCAATCACGCGCATGTACCTGGGCGCCCACTACTTCAGCGATGTCGTGGCCGCGGCTGCCGGCAGTACGGCATGGCTGGTTCTCGGCTTGCTGGCTGTGGACACTCTGCGGCGCCGGTGACCACCTGAGCCGCCGGCCGGTTCCCCGGCCGGATGTCTCAGAGGACTTTTCGCCCGCTGATGAGGCGCAGGAGCACGACGACAACGGCGATGACCAAGAGGACGTGGATGAAGCCGCCCATGGTGATGGAAGAGACGAGACCGAGTGCCCAAAGGATGAGCAAGACAACGGCGATGGTGTAGAGCATGGGGTGTACCTGTTGAAAGGAAAGTTTAGGCGCGGGGTTCGCCGTTGCGGTTGACGACAATGGTGCGGCCCGGGGGGTTGGCCATCTGCACGCGGTGCTCGATGCCCTCGTGCACGTAAGTCACATCCCAATAGCTCGGCGTGGCTTGCGCGGCATTGCCATCGCAGCGGCGAACGTCCTGCGTCAGCGGCGCGGCTTGCTGCTGGTAGTCGTTGCGGCCGTACTGCGCGCCCAAAGCGGCGCCGCCGACAGCACCGCCAACGGTGGCGATCTGCTTGCCGGTGCCGCCACCCACCTGGTGCCCCAGAATGCCACCGATGACAGCGCCGACCGCAGCGCCCGGCAGGTTGTACCCGCCCTGCACCGGCTGCGGCTGCTGGGACACTTGCTCGCGCTCGATCCAGCAGCGCTGGGCCGGGGTGCCCATCACGGCCCGGGCCGATGTGACCTGCGCTTCAAAGAGGCGTTCCTCCTGGCGGCGGCGGAAGTCCTGCACGACGATAGGCATCGGCGCGTATTCGCTGTCGGCCACACGTACGTTGTCGGCGAGCGGCCGCACCGAGGAGATCCGGTCGTTCATGCCCATCGCCTGCAGCGAGGGATACTGGCCGGGGCGCAGCACAACGCAACGGCCACGGAACTTGGCATGCTCGCAGACCTGCCAGCGTTGGCCGACAACCACGACGGATGAGACGCGGTCGTTGAATCCCAGACGCTCAAGATTGAGTGCGGGCTGCTGCGACGACAACGATCGGCCCTGGAAGACCTCGTTCTCGTGCAACGTGATTTGCGCCGCCGCCTGGACGCTGAATGCCAGAGCGGAGATACCCATCAGGGCTTGGAACATCTTGTTCATGGTTCACCTCTTTCAACCCGTAGAGTAAGTCAGCAGCAACGGTGCGTCTGTTCGCTACCGCACGCGGCGACAACTATTCATGGATGAGCTATGCGGCTGTTGCGCGCAGCGTTTTTAAGCGAACACTCGGCTTAGGGAATTTGCTTAGGCCTGGTACGTGAATGTCGTAATGCCGGCGCTGGCACAGCTGTTCTCATGGATTCACACATGTCGTTGTTGTTAAATCATCCATGAAC
>JBKJTX010000254.1:0-8477 GCA_046590315.1 Ramlibacter sp.
ACGCGGTCAAGTTCACCGCGCACGGCCACGTCGAGATCCGGGTCGGCCTGGCGACCGAGGGCTGGAGCCTGGACCACCCGGTGCTGCGCAACGCGTCGCAGGTGCTTGCCTTCGCGGTCGAGGACACCGGCATCGGCGTCGCACCCGACAAGCAGCGGCTGATTTTCGAGGCCTTCCAGCAAGCCGACGCGGGCACATCGCGCAAGTACGGTGGCACGGGCCTGGGGTTGGCGATCAGTCGCGAACTCGCGGCGCTGCTGGGCGGCGAAATTCGCTTGAGCAGTGTTCATGGCAAAGGAAGCACATTTACGCTGTTTCTGCCGCTGCACTACACCGGCTCGGACGGGCACGTCGCGCGCAGCAACGTGGAAGCACCGGTCAGCGGACGCTCCGTGCTCGCGTTGCCTGTGGCGCGCGAGGAGCACATTGCGGACGATCGCGACAGCATCGTTACCGGCGACGCCGTGTTCCTGGTGATCGAGGACGATCCGCACTACGCGCGCATCCTGCTGGGGCTGGCGCGCGACAAGGGATTCAAAGGACTGGTCGCGACCAAGGGGGCCTACGGCCTCGCGCTGGCGCGCCAGTACCACCCGGCAGCGATCTCGCTGGACATCTTCCTGCCGGATATGCTGGGTTGGACCGTGCTGAATCAGGTGAAGCTCGACCCGACCCTGCGGCACATCCCGGTGCAAATCGTGACGCTGGAAGAAGAGCGCCAACACGGGCTGTCGCACGGCGCCTTCGCCTATGTCGTGAAGGCGCCGACCACGGCGGGGCTGGAGACGGCTTTCGATCGCATCAAGCAGTTCACGGTACCGCGCACGAAGCGCCTGCTGGTGGTGGAGGACAACACCATCGAACGCGAGGCCGTGCTGGAGCTGCTTCGCTACGACGACATCGAGATTGTCGAGGCTGGAAGCGGCGACGAAGCGCTGGCCGCGATGCGCGACCAGAGCTTCGACTGCGTCGTTCTGGACTTGCGGCTGCCTGACATGACCGGGTTCGATTTGCTCGAAGAAGTGCAAAAGGAGCCGGCACTGGCGTCCGTCCCGGTCGTCGTGTTCACCGGCAAGGACCTGTCGCGTGACGAGCAGGCGCGGCTCAACACCATGGCCAAGAGCATCGTGCTGAAGGATGTGCAGTCGCCCGAGCGGCTGCTGGACGAGACGGCGCTGTTCCTGCACCGCGTCGTCACGCAATTGCCGCCGCAGAAGCAGGCGATGCTCGAGCGCTTGCACAACTCGGCGGAGGTGTTACGGGGGCGCAAGGTGTTGGTTGTGGACGACGATGCCCGAAATATTTTCGCGCTCACATCCGTACTGGAAAATCACGAAGTGGAGGTCATTAGTGCCACCAACGGCCGCCACGCCATCGACATCATCAAGTCGACGCCCGATTTGTCGATGGTCTTGATGGATATCATGATGCCCGAGATGGACGGATATGAAACCATGCGCGAAATCCGGCAAGATCCCAGTTTCCGAACCTTGCCGATCCTGGCGCTGACCGCCAAGGCGATGAAGGGCGACCGCGAAAAGTGCCTGGATGCGGGCGCCAGCGACTACATCGCCAAGCCGGTGAATACCGACCAGCTCTTGTCCCTGATGCGCGTCTGGCTGTTTCGCTGAATTTCAAGGATTTCGTCTTGTCCAATGTCGTTTCCATCGTCCGCGGCGTTGTCCAAGACGCGGAGCAGGTCAACATCCTGATCGTCGACGACGAGGTGAAGAACCTGCTCGTCCTTGAGACAGTGCTGGACGACCCGGGCTACAACCTGGTGCGCGCGAATTCGGGCGACGAGGCCTTGCTGGCGCTGATGGCGCAAGAATTTGCGGTGCTGGTGCTGGATGTTCGTATGCCCGGCATGACGGGTTTCGAACTCGCGCAGCTGGTGAAGGAGCGCAAGAAGACGGCGCGCGTCCCCATCATTTTTCTCACGGCCTATTACAACGAGGACCAGCACATCCTCGAAGGTTACGGAACGGGCGCGGTGGATTACCTGCACAAGCCGGTCAACGCGTCGGTGCTGCGCTCAAAAGTCGCGGTGTTCGCGGAGCTGCATCGCAAGGGCCGCGCGCTTGAAGCCGCCAATCATTCGCTTATGGCCGAAGTGGCCGAGCGCCGCCGCGCGGAAGCCAGGCTTTCCGAATTGAATGAAACGCTGGACCGGCGCGTGACCGAGCGCACGGAGGCCTTGCAGGCCAGCGAGTCGCAGTTGCGCGATGCCAACCAGCGCAAGGATGAGTTTTTGGCGACGCTCGCGCACGAGTTGCGCAACCCGCTGGCACCGGTGCGCAACGCCGTTCAGATTCTGCGGGTGAAGGGTCTGGACACGCCGGAACTGAAGTGGGCGGCCGAAATAATCGATCGGCAAATGCACGCGATGAGCCGCTTGATCGACGACTTGATGGACGTCAGTCGCATCAACCAGGGCCGCATCGAGCTGCGGTGTGACAGGGTGCAGCTTGCGGCGGTACTGAAAGACGCCATCGATTCCACCCAGCCGCTGTTCGACGAATTGGGCCACCGGTTGGAGTTGGCCATGCCGCCCGGCGAAGTGGTGGTTGACGCTGATGCCACGCGGTTGGCGCAAGCCTTCATGAACCTGTTGAACAACGCCGCGAAGTACATGGACCGCGGCGGTGTGATCCGGGTCGGCGTCGAGGAAGGCCCCAAGGCGCTGCGTATTCAGATCACGGACAACGGCATCGGCATCCCACCGGACAGGCTGGGCAGCATCTTCGAGTTGTTCTCCCAGGTCGAGACGGCACTGTCCCGCTCCCGTGGCGGATTGGGCATCGGCCTTTCCCTCACGCGCCGCTTGGTCGAGCTGCACGGCGGCTCCATCCGTGCACACAGCGAAGGCCTGGGGCGCGGCAGCACGTTCGAGATCTTGTTGCCTCGTGTGATCCAAGCGCCCACGGGACCTGCGGCACCGGTCGAGAAAATGGACGTGACCCCGAACGAGGGGTTGCGCATCCTGGTCGCCGACGACAATCGCGACGCCGCCGAAACATTGGCCGTACTGCTGGAAGTCCTGGGCCATCGGGTGCGGCACGTTCACGACGGTGCAGCTGCCGTGCAGCTTGCGGGTGAGATGGGCCTCGATGTGATTTTGCTGGACATCGGCATGCCCAAGCTCAACGGCTACGAGGCTTGCCGGCAAATTCGCACCTTGCCGGATGGGCACAAGCCGACCATCGTGGCCATCACGGGGTGGGGCCAACCCGAGGACCTGAAGGCGTCCAAGGACGCCGGTTTCGATCACCACTTGGTCAAACCTGTGGACCCGACAGCGCTCACCGACATGCTGGCGTCCGTCAAGCCGCAGCCTTGAAAAAACCGCTCCCCGGGAGCAAAAAGTAGAATCGGTCCCTCAGCGAGCAAGCAACGAGGAATCGATGGCCGGACACAGTAAATGGGCGAATATCCAGCACCGCAAGGGCCGCCAGGATGAAAAGCGCGGCAAAGTCTGGACGCGCGTGATCCGCGAGATCATGGTTGCGGCGCGCTTGGGAGGCGGCGACCTCGCGATCAATCCGCGATTGAGGCTCGCAGTGGAGAAGGCCAAGGCGGCCAACCTGCCGGCGGACACGGTCAAACGGAACATCGACAAGGCCACCGGCAACCTCGAAGGCGTGCACTACGAGGAGATCCGCTACGAAGGCTATGGTTTCGGCGGCGCGGCGATTCTGGTGGACACCATGACCGACAACAAGGTGCGCACCGTGGCCGAGGTCCGTCACGCCTTCAGCAAGTACGGCGGCAGCATGGGCACCGCGGGTTCGGTGGTCTTTCAGTTCAAGAACGTGGGCCAGTTGATCCTTGCGCCGGGCACCAGCGAAGACAAGGTGATGGAAGTCGCGCTCGATGCGGGGGCCGAAGACGTGCTCGCGGATGAAGATGGCGCGATTGAAGTCATCACCGCGCCGGCTGACTTCGAGAAGGTCAAGAATGCGTTGGAAGCGGCAGGCCTGAAGCCGGAAATGGCCGAGGTCACCATGCGCCCGGAAAACACCATCGAACTCACTGGCGACGACGCCGCGAAGATGCAAAAGCTTTTGGACGTGCTCGAAGACCTGGACGACGTGCAAGACGTCTTTCACAACGCATCCATCGAACAATAGGGCCCCAATGAAAGTACTCGTGATCGGCGGCGGCGGCCGGGAGCACGCACTGGCGTGGAAGATCGCGCAGTCGCCCAAGGTGCAAGCCGTGTATGTGGCTCCCGGCAATGGTGGCACCGCCCTGGACGGCCGGCTGGAGAACATCGACATCACGGACGTCCCCGCGCTACGAGAGTGGGCACTGAAGGAAAAGATCGCGCTCACCGTGGTGGGCCCCGAGGCGCCGCTGGCCGCCGGGGTGGTGGACGATTTCCGGGCACACGGCTTGCGCGTGTTCGGCCCGACGCAGGCCGCCGCGCAGCTGGAAAGTTCCAAGGCGTTCTCCAAGGCCTTCATGAAGCGCCACGGCATTCCCACGGCGGAATACGAGGCGTTTTCCGATCCGGCAGAAGCCCACGCCTATGTGGACCGCAAGGGTGCGCCGATCGTGATCAAGGCGGACGGTCTCGCGGCGGGCAAAGGCGTTGTGGTCGCTATGAGTACCGTGGAAGCGCATGAAGCGATCGACTTCATGCTGCTGGACAACAGGCTGGGCGTGAGCCACAACGCAGGCGGCGCGCTCGTCGTCATCGAGGAGTTTCTGCAAGGCGAGGAAGCCAGCTTCATCGTGCTGTGTGACGGCAAGAACGTCACGGCGCTCGCCACGTCGCAAGACCACAAGCGGTTGCTGGATGGCGACCTGGGGCCGAACACGGGCGGTATGGGTGCCTATTCGCCGGCGCCGGTGGTGACGCCAGAGGTCCATGCCCGGGCCATGCGCGAAATCATTTTGCCGACCATCAAGGGTATGGAAAAAGACGGCATCACCTACACCGGCTTTCTCTATGCGGGCTTGATGATCGATCCGGCCGGTCGGCTCAAGACGCTGGAGTTCAACTGCCGCATGGGCGATCCGGAGACCCAACCGATCATGATGCGGCTGAAGTCCGACCTGTTCGACGTGATGATGGCGGCCACGTCCGGCGCGCTGGACCAGGTGGAACTGCTGTGGGACCGACGCACGGCTCTGGGCATCGTGATGGCCGCGGCCGGCTACCCGCTGAGTCCCCGCAAGGGCGACGCGATCAGCGGCCTGACCAAGCCCACCGAGGACGCGATGGTCTTCCACGCCGGCACCGTGCAGAAGGACGGGGTGGCAGTGACGGCGGGCGGGCGGGTGCTGTGCGTCACGGCGCTGGCAGAGACAGTGAAGGCAGCCCAGACGCGCGCTTACGAAATCGCGCAGAGCATTGGCTTCGACGGCGCTCAATATCGGCGCGACATCGGCTTTCGAGCCATTCGCTAGTCCCTCCCAATGAATGACATCGCCCTGGTGCGTGATTACCTGCTGGGCTTGCAGCGGCGCATCGTCACGGCGTGCACGCAGCTGGATGGACAGTGCTTCCTGCGCGACGAGTGGAAGAAGGAAATGGGCGAGCCACTGCAGGGCGACGGCGTCACGATGATCCTGGAAGGTGGAGCGGTCTTCGAACGCGCCGGCTGCGGGTTTTCGCACGTCACCGGTCCGCGCTTGCCGCCTTCAGCGACGCAGCACCGGCCCGAGCTGGGCGGCTGCGCTTTTGAGGCGCTGGGGGTCTCGCTCGTGTTCCACCCGCGCAATCCGTACGTTCCCACGGTGCACATGAATGTGCGCATGCTGGGCGCCAAGCCCGAATCAGGCGAGCCGGTGTTCTGGTTCGGCGGCGGCATGGATCTCACGCCGTACTACGGCTTCGAGCAGGACGCTGCGCACTTCCACGCCGCGTGCAAGAACGCGCTGGCGCCTTTCGGCACCGACAAGTACCCGCACTTCAAAACCTGGTGCGACGACTATTTCTTTCTGAAGCATCGCAACGAGCCGCGCGGCGTAGGCGGCATTTTCTTCGACGATTTTTCCGAGGGAGGGTTCGCCAACGGCTTCGCGTTGATGCAGGCGGTGGGTGACGGCTTTGCCGACGCTTACCTGCCAGTCCTTCTTCGCCGCAAGGACACGCCCTATGGCGAGCGCGAGCGCGCGTTCCAGCTCTACCGGCGCGGCCGGTACGTCGAGTTCAACCTGGTCTGGGACCGTGGCACCCACTTCGGCTTGCAATCGGGCGGGCGCACCGAGTCGATTCTCATGTCAATGCCGCCGCTCGTCAGCTGGTCCTACCAGCCGGAGGTGCAGCCCGGGTCGCCCGAAGACGATCTCTACAAGATGTTCCTGGTGCGAAGGGACTGGGTTTGATGGCGCGGCGCCGAACCGCTTCAAGCAAGCGTGAGGGCCTATGACCCGCCTGGGCGTCTTCGGCGGTGCTTTCGACCCCCCGCACCGCGCCCACGTTGCCCTGGCGCAGGCGGCGGTGGAGCAGCTTCACCTGGACCAGCTGCGCATCTTTCCCACCGGCAACGCCTGGCATCGCGCCAATGCGCTCACGGCGCCCGAGCACCGGTTGGCTCTTGCGCAGATTGCGTTTGGTCATTTGCCGCACACGGCCGTGGACGATCGCGAGCTGCGCCGGGCAGGCCCCACCTACACGATCGACACGTTGCGCGGACTGAAGGCCGAGCATCCGGCCGCTCAGCTGTTCCTGGTGATGGGTGAAGACCAGGCCGTCTCGTTGACGCGGTGGCGCGAGTGGGAGGCGATCCTGCAGCTCGCGATCATCTGCGTGGCGGCCAGGCCGGGCGACGCACGCAGCAGCGGCGCGGCGGAAGCGGGCTTGCCCGCCCAAGCCGAATTCCGCCTCCTACGGCTGCCTTCCATGCCCGAGAGTGCGACCCAGGTGCGCGGCCGCGTGGCGCACGGCGAAGGGATTGCGCATCTGGTCCCGCCGGGCGTTGCAAGTTATATTGAGCGCCATCACCTGTACCATTCGACCTGATGACCCAAGAAACAGCCGCAAAAAAAGACACGCAACGCCTGCAGAGAGCCATCATCGATGGACTGGAGGACGTCAAGGCGCAGGACATCACCGTTTTCAATACCGAGCACCTGTCGCCGCTGTTCGAGCGCGTGATCGTTGCATCCGGCACTTCCAATCGCCAGACCAAGGCGCTGGCCGCCAGTGTTCGTGACGCGGTGCGTGAAGCGGGCTTTCCGAAGCCGCGCATCGAAGGCGAGGAAAACGGCGAGTGGATCATCGTGGACTGCGGCGCGGCCGTGGCGCACATCATGCAGCCGGCGATTCGGCAGTACTATCACCTTGAGGAAATCTGGGGCGACAAGCCGGTGCGACTGAAATTCGGTGCACCGAAACCGGCGATCCCCCAGGCCGAGAAGCCCGCAGCGAAGAAGTCGGTGGGCAAGACGGCGGCACGCAAAAAGGCAACTGCGAAGACGGCAACGAAAGAAGCTGCGAAACCGGCAACTGCGAAAACGGGGCGCACCGGCGGCACAGCCCGGCCTCCCGCAAAAAATGGCACCAAAGCGCCTGCGAAAAGAGCGCTCGCCAAAAAGAGCAGCCCCGCCAAGAAGCCGGCAGCGAAGAAGCCCGCTGCAAAGCGTCCCAGCCGATAGGGCCTGAACAGGCCCTAAGGCATGAAGCTCTTCGTCGTGGCGGTCGGCCAGCGGGTTTCCGACTGGGCCCAGACCGCCTGGGACGACTACGCCAAGCGCTTTCCCCCCGAGATCCGCGTCGAGCTCAAAGCCGTCAAGACGGAACCCCGTGCCTCGAAGACGCTGGCGACCATTTACGCAGCCGAGCGGCAGCGCATCGAGAGTGCCATACCCAAGGGTGTGCACGTGGTGGCCCTGGACGAACGCGGAACGTCGCTCACCACGGCGGCCCTTGCCAAGCGCTTGCAGGGCTGGCAGTTGCAGGGCGGTGACATAGCGCTGGTGATCGGCGGACCCGACGGCCTCGATCCAGCGTTCAAGAAGGCGGCGCAGGAACGCATTCGCCTGTCGGACTTGACGCTGCCTCATGCGATGGTGCGCGTACTGCTGGTGGAACAGCTGTACCGGGCTTGGTCGATCAATGCCAACCATCCGTACCATCGTGAGTGATTTCATCTATCTCGCCTCCCAAAGCCCCAGGCGCCGACAGCTGCTGGAGCAGTTGGGGGTGCCGTACACACTGCTGCTGCCTGATGAAGGCGAGGATACGGAAAGCATCGAAGCTGGGCTCCCGCGGGAAGCCCCGGCGCGCTACGTTCAGCGCGTCACGGGCCTGAAGCTGGACGCCGCATTGGAGCGGCTGCAGCGCCGCGGGTTGCAGGTCGCCCCGGTACTGTGCTCCGACACCACCGTCGCCCTGGGCCGCGCGATCTACGGCAAACCCGAGGACGCCAACGACGCGCTGCGCATGCTGCGCGAGCTTTCGGGCAAGACACACCGTGTGCTCACGGCCGTGGCCATTCAGGCGGGCCGCAAGCGTCTCGAAGCCC
>JBKJTX010000282.1:0-9689 GCA_046590315.1 Ramlibacter sp.
CCGCTGGTGCAATCTGGGAAACCAGGCACTGGAGGAACGTCCGGACTGCACAGGGCAGCGTAGCAGGTAACACCTGTCCACCGTGAGGTGAGGATCAGAGCAACAGAGACGAGTCGCAGCGGGCAACCGATGCGGGTGAAACGGGCAATCTCTACGCGCAGCAATACCAAGTAGGCACACGTTGACGGGGCCCCCTGAGTGTGCGGGTAGGTAGCACCGAGCCGTTCGGCGACGAACGGCCCAGAGTAATGGCGGTCACGCTTGGTTTTTCGCAAGTAGAACCGGGCGCCACAGAATCCGGCTTACGGTGGACTTCACACTTTTTTATCAGGCGGGCTGGCAGCCTTGCAGCTTGCCCTCCTTGAGTTGTTGAGCGCGCACCGCCGTGGCGGGGTGGCTGCTGAGGATGTTGGCCAGCGCATCACTGCTGCGCACGTCGGCGCCGCCACCAGCGGCCCGGGCCTTCGTGTGGTGCTCTCGTTCGATGCCAAGCAACAGGTCCGCCATCGGGCCTGTCGGCAATTGCGCCTTTGCCATCAACGCGGCGGCAAAGCAATCGGCCTCGGTTTCGTGGCTGCGGCGGTAGGCCAGGCCCGTGACCAGGGAGGCGCCAATCGAGAGCAGGCTCGACACATCGCCCAGCGCCAGTCCCAACCCGACGTTCAGCACTGCTTGCTCCACCACCATCCGTGTGGTGTGCCGATGCACGACATGGCCAATCTCGTGGGCCAGCACTCCGACAAGAGCGTCGTCACCCAGTCCCTGCCGCGTGGCTTGTTCCACGAGGCCATCGGTCATCACGATGGCGCCGCCGGGCAGTGCAAAGGCGTTGGCGTCCAGGCCGGAGCGAAACGACAGCGAGAGCGCAGGGGCGTAGCCGCGGTAGCGCTGCAGCTCCGGCCCCACCTGCGCAGCCACTGCGTCGAAGCGCGCACGCAAATGCGCCTGCCGCGCTGCCGGCAACTTGCTGGGTTTGAGCAATTGCGCATCGAGGTCTTGCAGGGCGCGCTGGGACAAGGCAGTTTCCCAGGCCAGCGGAACTTGCCGTGTCACCTCGGTCGCCGCCCAAGGAGTGCCCCAACGGTAGAAGGCGGCGAGGCCGGCGGCCGCCACCAGCAGCACCGCCAGGAACACCGTCCAGCGCGTCTGCATGCGTTGCGCGAGCGCTGGCCGGCGGCCCGCGGCGACCCACGCTGCCTGCCAGGCGGCCCCATCGCTGATCTCCAGCGTGCCGTGTTCGCGCAGATCGATTGTCAGTGTGCGGGACGTGGGGGCTGCACTCCAGGCTTCGGGCCAATCGACTTGCCGGCTATCCAGCTCGAGCGTGCGTGCGGGTATGGTGAGTTCGTGCACGCGCAGGCTGGTGCCGCGCGCCCCAGGGTGCAGGCTCACCAGCACTGCGCGGGCTTGGCTGATGCGCCCATCGAACCAGCGCCCGCGAATCGGCTGGGTCATCTAACCTACCAGGTCCAGGCCCACCGCGTCGGCGATGGCGTCGCCCAGCCCTTGTTGTTGGCGGACCAACTGGCCGACGAGCTGGTCCAGCCCGCCCTTCACATGCAGCGTGACCGATTCGGTCTTCATGCGGTATTCGCTGACCAGCGCGAACGGACGGAAAAAACCCAGCGTGAACAGGGTCAGGAAGATGTTTCTCACGCGCAGCATCACGTAGCGCCGCACCTTGAGCTTGCATTTGAATCGGGCAATGCTGCTGACGCCCACGTTGTTCCAAACCAGTTGGAACATTCTGGCCTCGCGATAGGCGCGCGCCGGGGCCGAGGCGAGAAAGATGACGAAGATGAACAGCACCACCAGGGCGATCAGCGCCAGGATCATCATCAGCCCTGGCTTCTTCATCCCTGTGAACATGGCGATGGAGCCACCCGCCAGCAACGCTGCGACGGCGAGTACGATGACGATGCACCCCAGGAACACGCCGAGCGTTGCCAACCAGATGCGCACGAAGTCGCCGAAGACGGGCTTCCAGCGGCCTGCCTCTTCGCCGATGTAGGCGTGCGAGACGAGCAGCCCCTTGAAATTGAACTCCAACCGGACAATACACAGGAAGGTGCCGACGAAAGCCCCTGCCACCAGCAACCAGGCCAGCGGCGAAACAGTGGGCAGCGCAACCTTCTTGCCGCCAGCCGTCAGATCCCCGACCAGTGCCGTGATCCCGCCTGTCACTGCGATCCATACCAGCGCCAGCGCGAAAACCGGCCAACTGGCCTTATAGACCGTTCCCCACCCGGCCTTGAATTGCAACCGTACACCGCGCCAACGTGTGGCGCCGAGGCGAAAGCGCATCGCACTGGCCCAGAAATAGGGGGCGAGTGCAGCGCCGGCCAGCATGAACACTGCCACGGCCCGGTCTTGCCCGGTCTCGGCGGCCAGCTTGAAGGCGACGTAAAGGCCTACGAGCAGCAGGAAACCGAAAAACATCTTTCGCTGCTGCGCTGTGAACTCCAGCGGACTATCGGCCACCAAAGTGTTGCTGTAGAAGTACTGGGCGGTGCGGCGCCGCGCGAACGGCGTGTAAAACCCAAGGGTCACGATGGTGAGCACCACGTTGACGATCCAGACGCGAAAGAATTCGAAGCCGGTTCCTGAGAACTCAACGGTGAAGGCCTCGATGCCGCGACCCAACTCTTGCGTGTCAATGCGGTGAGCCGATGGGTCCAAGCGCCCGCGACCGGACGCCAGTGGAGAGCTGTCGGAGTGCATGTTGTTCTGCTTCCTCCTGTGGCAAAAGTGTAGCAGTGCACCGCGGCGTCAAAACCGCTCGCCGGCCTCCAGGCAACGCCACTGGCCGGGTGACAAGCCCGCCATTGGGACCCGGCCGATGCGGATGCGTTTGAGCGCGCCGAGGCGCAGGCCGACCTGTCCGCACATCCACTCAATTTGGCTGGGCGCGATGCCCTTCGTCGCGAAGCGCAGGCGCTTCTCGCTCTGCCAGCTCACCTTGATAGGCGGCAACGGTTGGTTTTGCCACACCAGACCCTGGCACAGCCTCGCCAGTCCAGCCTCCGTGATCGTTCCCTCGACCTCGGCGACCAATTCCTGCTCGATCAAGCCAGCGTCTTCGGTGAGCTTGCGGATCACCCGGCCATCCTGGCTGAAAACCGCAAGTCCGCTGGATTGCGGCCCAATGGTCATCAGGGCGCGCAGCCCGATCAGGTGCCGCTTCACGCGGCGGATGCCCGATGGGTCGTCGACCGCCCGATTCGCGGGCGTGAGCAAAGCGATGGCGTCCTCATACGCCAGCCCAGCAGGTTTGTGGAACAGAAAAGTCACGGGCTCTGCGGTCGCCGTGCTGGCGGCAGGGTCGAGTTCGACCCGCTCGCCGCTCACAC
The DNA here is from genome assembly GCA_046590315.1 of Ramlibacter sp. GTDB lineage: Bacteria > Pseudomonadota > Gammaproteobacteria > Burkholderiales > Burkholderiaceae_C > Ramlibacter. Next base: position 3,351 of record JBKJTX010000282.1, read on the forward strand.
GAAAATGCGGCTCCTCGATGACCACGCCGTCCACCCGGACCCAACCGCCCTCGATGTATTGCTCGGCCTCGCGGCGCGAGCACGGAACCATGGCGGCTACATGCTTTGCGAGACGAATGGGCTCGGACATGTCTCGCTGCGTCAGTGCACCAGACCTAGCGCCTCGATACGCTGCACGTGTGCGAGCAGTGAGCGTTTGGCGACCGGCCACATGCGCGGCGGCACGTCGTCATAGGCCAGCGCCACCCAGTCCTCCACCGAAGCATGGGGCTTGGCTCGCATCGCGGCGATCACTTTGACTTCTCGCTTCAGGCGGTGCGCCTTCAGGTGCGCGATGGCCTGGGGCGCGAACCCCAGCACGTAGCCGTGCGCCGGAAAAATGAACTCGATGCCGTAGTGGCTGGAGGCGGCGCTGAGCGCATCCAGCGAGTCGAGGTAGGCCGTCATGTCGCCGTCAGGCGGATCGACCACGGTGGTACTGCCATTCAGGATGTGGTCGCCTGAGAAAAGCAGCGCGTCTTCCACCATCACCAGGCACAAATGATTGGCCGCGTGGCCGGGTGTGTGGATCACTTTCAATGTGTGCCGCATGCCGTCGCCCTCGAGCACGAGCTCTTCTCCGTCGGCCAGCGGCCGGTCCGGCGTGAACTCGCTGGCAGCGCGCGCCGTCGGCGCCGAAGGCAGGCCGAGGATGGGCGGGCGCGTCTTGCACAGCGACTGCAAAGGGCGCGCGCCGGGTGAATGATCCGGATGCGAATGCGTGCAGACGATCATCCGGATGTCGCCGCCTGCGGCCCGCCAGATGCGCTCGACGTGCTCGGCGTCGGCGGGCCCGGGGTCGATCGCGAGGTAGCCGCTGGCGGGGTCGCCCACCAGGTAGCTGTTGGTGCCGGGACCTGTCATCACGCCCGGGTTCGGCGCGGTGATGCGCATGACGTTTCGAAGCAGCGCCACGGCGTGGTCGGCGCGCCAGTCCAGGTGGTGCAGCAGTTGCCCGTCGGGGGAAACCAGGGCCAGCTCGCCGTACGCCGTCTCATGCTCCATATGGCGAGCTTCTGCGCCGTTCAGAAACCCCGCGCGCGGACAGCTGGTCCACAGCGGCTGCTCGCTGGCGCATGCTTGCAGCACGGTCGCCACGGAGTCGAATTTGGAGAGTCGTTCGAGCGTGCGGATTGTCGGAAAGATCATGAAGAAGTTGCCGGCCTCGTGGCGCGCCAGCGCGTCCACGGGCCGTACCCAGACAGGCTCGAACTGCTCTGCTTCGTCGGCCACCGGCGTCTGGTCCTCGGGCATGCGTGCCACCAGGAATGGCACGTCGAAGCGGCGCGGCAGGTCTCGGTCGGTGATCCAGTGCGCAAGCACGAACACTTGGTCGGCAGCAAGCACCAAGCCACGCTCGCGGCATTGCGCCGCGAAGGGTTGATGCCGGTCCATGCCCGCTATGTCCGTTGATGTGGCAACGGTTCCGTCGGCATGCCGTGCAAGCAGGATCCCCAATTCTTCGAAACTTTCGCGGATGGCGGCGATGGCTTGCGTGAGGCGCAAATCGTCTTGCGTTGGTCGGCGCGCCGCGAGGTCATGTGCCTGGCGGTCGGCTTCGTCGATGCCGCCGCCTGGAAACACGTAGGCGCCCGGCGCGAAGCTGGCCGTGGCAGAGCGCCGGGTCATCAGAATCTCAATGCCGCCCGCGGCATCGCGCAGCAGCAGGACGGTGGCGGCCGGGCGGGGGACGGCCGGTTCGCGCTGAGGATGGAGAAGTTGCGAGGGACGGACCATCTGCGCATTATCGGCGGGGGCGATAATCCCAGCCATGCGTATCCGCTTCACCAAGATGCAGGGAGCCGGCAACGACTTCGTTGTGCTCGACGAGACGCGCGGCCGCCTCGGGCTCACGCCTGCCCAGTACCAGTTCCTGGCCGACCGGCACTACGGCGTCGGCGCGGACCAGGTGCTGTCGGTGCGGCCTTCTCCCGAACCCGGGGTCGATTTCGAATACGTGATCCACAACGCCGACGGCGGCGAAGTCGAGCAATGCGGCAACGGCGCCCGTTGCTTCATGCGCTACGTGCGCGACAAAGGCCTCGCGCGAAGCGACGTTGTCAAAGTGCGAACGCTCTCCGGCGTGATCGAACCGAAGCTGAATGCCGACGGCCGCGTCACCGTGGACATGGGTGCGCCCATCTTCGATCCCACCCTGATTCCCTTCGATACCGCCGGTTTGTCGCCCCAAACTGATGGTTCCTGGGAGAAGTGGCATTTGGCCCTTGGCACCAGCGCCGAGTCAGCAATCATTTCTGTAGCGATCCTGTCCATGGGCAACCCACACGCGGTGCAGGAAGTGGCCAATGTCGACGAGGCCCCGGTGCGTACTGAAGGGCCGAAAGTGGAGACCCATCCGCGTTTTCCCAACCGGGTCAACGCCGGGTTCATGCAGGTGGTGAGCCGCTCGCGTATCCGGCTGCGCGTCTGGGAGCGCGGTGTCGGCGAAACGCTGGCTTGCGGCAGCGGGGCTTGCGCGGCCGTGGTGGCGGGGATCCGGCTCGGGCGCCTGGACCACAAGGTGGACGTGGAAACGCGCGGCGGCATGCTGACCATCGAATGGGACAGCGAAGGACCGCAGGGAATGGCTCCCGTGATGATGACCGGCCCAGCCGTCACGGTGTTCGAGGGCGAAATCGAGGTACCCCACTCACTATGAAAAACGATGGCATGAACCCGATCACCGAAGACGATATCGCCAATTACCTGGCCAACACCCCCGACTTCTTTGCGCGCCATGCGCAGCTGCTGGCGTCGGTGCAATTCACCAGCCCGCACGGCAACCGCGCCGTGAGCTTGCAGGAGCGGCAGGCCGAAATGCTGCGCGAGAAGATCAAAGCGCTGGAACATCGCATCATGGACATGGTGCGCAACGGCAACGAGAACGTCATCATTGCGGATCGCCTTCAGCGCTGGGCCCGCACGATGTTCCACGTGCAGTCCGGCCGGGCGCTGCCGGCCAGCATCGTGGCCGAGATCAGGTCGCAGTTCATGGTGCCGCAGGCGGCGATCAAGATCTGGGACGTGGACAGCCGCTACGGCAGTGAAGCTTTCGCCGATGGCGTGAGCGAGGATGCCAAGACCTTCGCGTCGTCACTCACTCAGCCGTATTGCGGCGTGAATTCCGGCTTTGAGGCCGTGAACTGGCTGGACGACACCGCGATGGCGATGTCGCTAGCGCTCATTCCCTTGCGCGATGGCTCCGTCAACAACACGAGCCCCGCCTTCGGCATGCTGGTCCTGGCGTCGCCGGACCCGCAACGCTTCCAAAGCGGCATGGGCACCGATTTTCTGGAACGCATCGCCGAGCTGGCGAGCGCGGCGCTGTCGAGACTTCGGGCCAGGTAACCATGGAATGAGCGCCGCCGGGCCGCCCCAAGGCGCGAAGGCCCCCTCGGGGGGCAGCGCAGTACACGCAGTGACAAGCGTGGGGGCGAGTTCCTTTGTTGAGAGGTACCTAGAGCACGTTCGGGTCGAGAAGCGACTTGCGGCTCGGACGGTGGAGCTGTACGCCCTCGACCTGCAAAAGCTGACCGACAACGCAGCCAAGGCGGGCGTCGAACTCACGCGCGTGCAGAACAGCCACGTGCGCCGCTGGGTGGCCCAGATGCACGGCGGGGGCCGCAGCGGCCGTGGCATCGCGCTGATCCTCTCCGGCTGGCGCGGCTTCTATGTGTGGCTGGGCCGGCAAGGGCTGGTGGACAGCAATCCGGTACAGGATGTTCGCGCGCCCAAGGCGGCCAAACCTCTGCCCAAGGCATTGAGCGTCGACGACTCGGTGCAGCTCGCCTCCTACGAGAACGGCGATGCGGATCCGTGGATCGAAGCGCGCGACGTCGCCATGGTCGAACTGCTGTACGGCTGCGGCCTGCGTGTGGGGGAACTGACAGGTCTCGATGCAAGCGCGGGCCCGCAAGCGCGCGGATGGATCGACTTGCAAGCGGGTGAGGCGCACGTGCTCGGCAAGGGCAGCAAACGCCGCACGGTGCCGATCGGCAGCAAAGCAGCAGACGCACTGCGGCGGTGGCTGGCGTTGCGGCCGACTGCCCACGCTTCGCCTGCGCCGGCACTTTTCGTCGGGCGCCGCGGCACCCGGCTCACTGCGCAAAGCATCTGGCAGCGCGTGAAGCGCCGCAGTTTGATGGCGGGTCTGGCGACGCCGGTGCATCCGCACATGCTGCGCCATTCGTTCGCGAGCCACGTGCTTCAGTCCAGCGGCGACTTGCGCGCCGTGCAGGAATTGCTGGGCCACGCCAACATCACCACGACCCAGGTCTACACGCGGCTGGACTTCCAGCATCTGGCAAAGGCCTACGACGCCGCGCATCCGCGGGCCCAGCGGAAAAAGTAGCTCGCAGGTGACCTTAACTCGTCAGCGTGAACACGGCGCGCTTGCTCTCAGGCGAGATTGAGGAGAGCAGTCCTTCCAGACGGTGCACCACCTGCCGGGCGTCGGCCCGCTCGGTGGGCACCATGGTCTGCGCCACGCGCACCTGCGCCACCCATTCGATCGGCTTGTTCTTGAACGGCATGAGGCAGCGCGCGACCAGTCGCGGCCCTTCGGAGGCGGCGTCCTCGGCCGAAAGCGGGCCTTCCACCAGGACACCGAACCGCGTTTCCGAGAGGCGCGCGACAGCATCGATCTCGCGCGCGGCCGAAAGCAACCGGCCCGCCACTTGCAAGGGCAATTCCTCGGCGGATCCGGGGCCGAAGGTACGGCGGATGGCAGCCATGTTCATGATGTCGATCAGCAGCACGGCGCTCTGATACTTCAGGCGCGCCGAGCGCGCCATCATGCGAGCCAGCCGCTCCGCAAAGACCTGTCCGTTGATGAGGCCGGTGGCCGGATCGATGCGGTCCAGACCCTGGATCCGCCGGTTGTGCTCACGCCGTTGCTGGCTGCGGACCATGAGGATCACCAGCAGCACCGGCAGCTCGATCGCCATGCCCACTTGCATCCCGTGCATGGTCCAGAAGCTGACGGGGATGAGGCCCACCACGCGTGCCATGGGAAAGACCGCGCCGATCGCCACCGGGATCGAACCCACCAACAGCCACAGCGAGTAGCGGTCGCCCCGCCGCGCGGCCCAGATCACGGCGGCGAAGCCGGTGGTGGTCGCCAGGATGATGTAGGGCACCATGAGCATGAAGCGTTTCGACGGCTCGATCAACATGAGGCCGATGGCGGTCGCGACGGCCAGCGGCGCCATGGCAACCATGGCCCGGTGCAAGGTCAGCGAGCGCTCGCGCATCGACACCACCGACGAAAAAAACCAGATCAGCGAACCGACGGCCAGTACCGGGAGCACCATCGATGAGCGGTCATTCCACCAGGGCAGATGCGGCCACAGGTGCAGTCCGCCGATTCCGGTCATCGCCGCCTGTGCCAGGCCCATGAGTGTCACGCTCAATGCGTAGAGGCCATAGGCGTTGTCCCGCAGGGAGACGGCAGAAAGGGCGCCGAGTGCAGCCGCCAGGCCCGCCAGCCCGAAATAGATGCCCAGCACCAGCGAAGTGCGCTGCTCGTTGCGACTCAGAAAGCTCTCGCTCACGAACGAGAGGGGCGGGCTGAAGCTGTGAGGGTTCTCCACCCGCAGCAGGTACCTGCGTGGCTCCTCGGCCGATACCAAGATCGGCAACAAGGGATGACGGTGCGGCACCGGCCAGTCGGCCACCGGCAACGTGTCGCCGGCAGACTGCGCCGCCCACTTGCCGACGCTATCGAGCGTGTAGAGGGTGACCCGGTCGACGGCGGGGTAGGGCACCTGGAGGTACCAGCGTTCGGCGTCGGGCGCCGGCGGCACCGTGAAGCGAATCCACAGCGCCTTGCCGGTGGCGAGCGGGTAAATGGCGCCCTGTCGGGTCGGCTGCCAGTTGATCGTCTTGTCGTCGGCTACGTTTCCGGCTTCCGTCTGGCCGGTCAGGTCCGTAAAGGTGTCGCCCCAATCGAGCAGCGGCACCGGCTGTTGAGCGGGGTCCAGGTCGAGCACTGTCCGGGCGAACACGGGCAGGGCCACCCCCAAGCATGCTGCCAGCACGAACGCGGTGAATAGCCCGCGCACACCGTATCTAAACCCCATCGTCCCTTACTCCTCCGTCGCTGGACAATACATGACATGAAGACGATTCGCCTGAAGGACGGAAAAGAGCGCTCGCTACTGCGGGCGCATCCGTGGATATTCGATTCCGCGATCGCCAAGGGCGGCGGCGATGTCGGCGAAACGGTGCGCGTGGAGTCGCACGGGGGGGAGTTCCTTGCCTGGGCGGCGTTCAGTCCGGCCTCGAAGATCCGGGCGCGCG
>JBKJTX010000312.1:0-17458 GCA_046590315.1 Ramlibacter sp.
TTCGCGCCAGCAGCGCTGCTGCGGCGAGGCCCGCGAAGCCTGAGCCGCCGACGGCGATGTCAAGTGGGTGGGGGGTCCGCGACATCCATCGATGCTAACAAGTCCGGCGAGCTCGCCGGCACGCTTGCCCGGAGCAGGGCGAGCGGGGCGCGGCCGAGCCAGCGGTGCAACTCGTTGGCCTGCGACAGCGACTCGGACTGCAGCATCCGCATCGTATCGATGCTCAACACAGTTTGCGGCAGGACGCGGGCGCAGCGTGCCGTGAACTTCATCAGCCACCAGGGCACAGGCAGCCAGAGCGCGCCACGTCGACCCTGGGCCGTCCGGTAGCGCGCAAGCATCTCGCGATAGGTCATGACTTCGTTGCCCGTCAGCTCGATCACGCGCCGCAGCGCTTTGGGATATTCGCAAATGCGTGCCACGCATGCGGCGACGTCGGCCACGTGGACAGGCGCGATCCGACTCGCGCCGGGGTGGATCATCCCGGGCAACGCGATGATCGGTAGCCCGGCGAGCCAGCGGAACAGGCGCGTACTCGGGCACAGGGGGTCGACCAACAAGCTTGGCCGAACGACTGCATAGTCAACTGGCCCAGCCGCAAGCGCATCTTCAGCGGCTTGCTTGCTGGCCATGTAGCCCCCCGCGATGCCCGTGCCCACGCCCAGCGCTGAGATGTGGACGATGCGCGCAACCCGTTCCGCAGCGCAAGCGGTCGCTAGGGCTTGGGCAGCCCGGCGGTGAACCGTGTCCCAGCTGTTGCCGTCGCGCTCGATCAGGACGCCGACGGCGTTCACCACCACGTCCATGCTTCGAACAGCTGCGCGCAAGGTTTCTGGCTCCAGGTCGAAGCGCAAATCGATACACAAGTCGGCGTCCTGACGCGCGGCGCGCACAACGCGGTGGCCTCGGGCATCAAGTTCGCGCGCGATGGCTTGGCCCAGCAATCCATGGGCGCCCAGTACGAGGATTTTCATGACGCAGTCCTTTCAGGTGGGGTTTTGCAAACGCTGCCCGTGCACGCGCGCTTCATCCGTTTGCCGGCCTCGCGCGCCGCCAGACGGACCAGCAAGGGTCTAAGGGCCGCCGATACGGCATACCGGTTGCGCGCGAACAAGGCATAGGCGCGGTCGAACCAGGTCCGAAGCGCGGGCAGTTGTGTAGGCGCGAAGAGGAGGCCTATGCCGATTGCGGCATAGGCCAGGCGCAGGACTCCAACGCCAACGATTACCGTGCCGTCCTTGCGGACCGCATGGATCAGGCCTTGCACTCCCTCCAGGGTGACGCCATATGGAAGCGGGTCGAAGCCCGGGCTTGCGATGTCGACGAAGACCAGGCGCCGCAGCGCATCGCGGCGCGCCAGTCTGTCCATCTCCCATCGGCAGATGGGGCAGGCGCCGTCGTAGAGGAGGGTGAGCGGGTAAGTCGAGATGGCGTCTTTCATGAAGTTTCCGATTAGCGATTCATTCGATTCGAATTAACAGTCATTTCAGTCAATACAGAAATACATCGATAAAAAAATGGCCGGGAGCAGTCATCGTGTCGCCCTGGCCTTGGCCGGCGTCTTGGTGCCCGCAGGCTGGCCACGAATCAACTTCTGAATCTTGGCGCCGAGCTTGAGCACCTTGGTCAGTGTCTCGGTGTCCAGCCGCAGCATTTCGTCGCTCCATGCGGACAGAGACTCCACCATCGCCAGCATCTCCTTGATACGCGCGGCCCGGTCAACGCCATCAACCATCAGTTCGGGACTTTGCAGCAACTCGTTCAGCACCTGGAGGGTGGGCGTGAGTTCGCGCTCTTTGCGCTCCCGCACGATAGTGCGCGTGAGTTCCCAGATGTCCGTGCTGGTTTCGAAGTGGTCACGGCGGTCGCCCAGCACATGGACCATTCGCACCAGGTTCCAGGCCTGCAACTCACGTAGGGAATTGCTGACGTTGCTGCGCGCGACCGAGAGAGTCTCGGCGATCTCGTCGGCGGGCAATGGTTTTCCGCTCAGATAGAGCAGTGCGTGAATCTGGGCGACGGTGCGGTTCACGCCCCAGCGCGCGCCCATCTCACCCCAGTGAAGGACGAATTTCTGCGATGTTGCGCTGAGATCCATCACTTAAGATTAGGCGCATCAGTCATTTCTGTCAAGACTGAAATATCTGTTATTGCCGAGCAGTGGAGGGGCACGCAACAGTGCTGTTGATGCTAAGCTTACCGCGCGATGGTGAATCGAAAATTGCCTTTGATGGCGCTGCTTTCCCTGACTGCCGTCGCCGCCTACGCGCAACTTGACGCGCAGGTCACGATTGACGGCGCGCGCGCGGCCGCCCGTGCGGACCGCAACCAAGAGTCGGCGGAGCTCTTTGGCCGCGCCATCGCCGATGTGCCTCAGCGGCGCCGCGAACTACTCCGGGAGTGGGCCGACCAGCTGCTCTATTCGGGGCGATCGCGGGAGGCGATTCCGCTGTATCAGGAAGTGCTTCAAGCGCCCCGGGACCGCGACGAGTTGCTGCGCTCGAAGAAAGGGCTTGGGCTCGCCTACCTATGGACCGACCAGCCGACGCTCGCGAGACCGCTGTTCGCGGCACTTGCGGCCGAGCAGCCGCAGGACGAGGACATCTCACGCAATCTCGGGCGAGCGTTGAGCTGGAGTGGTCGCCAGCGTGAGGCCGAGCGGCATCTTAAGGACCACATCCTCCGCCATCCCCAAGACGGGGAGGCGCGTGTCCAGCTTGCCCAGGCGCAGGCCTGGATGGGCCAGCCGAGTGAGTCGTTGACAAGCTTGCGGGGCGTCGACCGCGATGACGCGCGCAAGCTGCGCGCCTATGTCGAGCGCGACATCGCACCGCACACCTTGCTCGACGGCCAGCGCTCCAGCCAGTCGGACGGATTGAGCATTCACGCGGGCCGGGCAGGGCAGACCTTGCCATTCGCGCAGGGGCGGGGTTCGGTGGGCGCTCGGCTTGAGCAGTATCAATACAAGCGCGACGACGGCACGGATTCCGCACGCGTGACGCGGCCGATGGTGTCGGGTCGTTGGCGATTTTCTGAAAGCCTCGAATGGAACGGGGAGATCGGGCGCGAACGCATCGCACCGCGCGGCGGTCCGGTGCTCGAATTCACGCCTTACAGCACCTGGGTCACGTGGTGGCCGAACGATTCGTTCCGGTTCGACCTAAGCAGCGGGCGCAGCGATTTCGACAACCTCAAGTCGTTGCGACTTGGCATCACCCATCGGGACACGGGCCTGTCCATGGATTACACGCCCACAGAACGGCATCGCCTCACTGGGCGGCTCCAACGCTCTGAGATTCTGGACGGCAACCGGCGCGACATGGCGCAGCTCGAAGGCGAGTGGCGTTGGCGCACGCATCCCGAAATTTTTGTGGGCCTGCGCTACACACGCTTCGACTTTGCGCGTCAGCTGGACAACGGCTATTTCAACCCGCGGCGCCTTGACTCGATGCTTGCCACGTTGCGGGGCTCGTGGCGGCCGGCGGGCGACGAAGGCCGTTGGGAGCTCACGGGCGCTGCGGCGTGGGGGCGGGAGCACGCAGTCCCAGACGGCGGGAAGCCAGCCTACGACGTGAGCCTGAGCGCGGCTTATCGGATCGATCCGGCCAGTCGCCTGGAAATGCGTGTGCAACGGTTCAGTTCGCGCACCGGCGCTTCGACCGGCTTTGCCCGGTCCGTCTTCGGCATGAACTTGGTGAGGAGTTGGTAGATGCAGGCTGCGAGCTCCGCGGGCTCCGTGTTGCTGATGGGCCTGTCGAGCGAGATCGTTGCCGAAGTGATCGCCCCTCTGGTGGCTGCGGGTTTCGACGTCAAGCTCGGCTCGCCCGCCGACCTTCCCACTCGTCCGTGGTCGATTGTGGTGAGTCCGCCCGCGCTGCCGGGGCTCGGCGCGATGGAGCTCGTGACGCAACTGGGTGCGCTGGATCCGGCGCCCCGACTGCTGGTCGTGGACACCGTATCGACGCCGGCTCAGCCGGGGGTCGAATCGCTCACGTGGCCTTTCGCTGCCGATGCGCTGGTCGGTCGCGCCCACGACATCGTGCATGGCAACGACGCGGTGCACTCGCCGGTTGAATTGCCGACGCCCGTGCCCATCGCCATTGCCGGCGAAGCAGTCTTCATCGACAGGGTTGCCGGCGAGCGCGACGAACTGCGCGCTGGGCGCTCGCCCGGTGACAGTTTCGTCGCGGTGCTACGCCTGGACGAAATCGAGCGCCAGGGCGATCGATTGCCGCCGCATGCGCGCGACACCATGCTGCGGCAGTTGGCGGCGCTGGTGAGCGTAACGGCACTGGCTGATGAACGCCTTGCCCGTGGTGTGGACGGCGAACTGCTCGTCTTGATTCCCGGCACCTCTGCCGGCGAAGTCGCTGCACGGCTCGACGCGCTCAGCGCGCTTGCTGCGAATCACCCGTTTCGCTTCGGGGGCCAGGCGATGCATCTGTCACCCGTCATTGGGTACACGGGTCTGCGCCGAAGCCCGAACGCCGCTGACGCGGTCCGCCGGGCGCGAGAGGCAGCCCAAAACGCCGCCCTGCACCTTGATTTGCATCCGGCGAAGTGGACGCCCTCGGGGGCCAAGCCCCCACGTCAGGCCGGTCCGCTCAGCATCTGGCTATCTCGCATCTACGTCGCCCATACCCTCGTCGTGCAGTACCTGATAACGATGGCCATGGGACTCGGGTTGCCCTTCCTTGCGTACTGGTTTCTCGGCACCCACGGCATGGACATCAGCTCCGGCATGTATGTGTTCGTGGTGGTGGTGCTGGCGCTCACGGCACTGTCGATATGGCTGGAAGGCTGTCTCGCCGTGAAGCGAGTCGATCCGCCCGACGAGCCGGCCCTGCCCTATCCAACGGCGACGGCAATCATCGCGGCCTACTTGCCCAACGAGGCGCCGATCATCGAGGCGTCGGTCCAGGCTTTTCTTCGCGTGCAATATCCCGCAACGCTGCAGGTGATCCTGGCCTACAACACACCGCGCGATATGCCGGAGGTCGAGCAGCGGCTGCGCGAGATCGCCCGCGAGCATCCGCGTTTCATTCCGATGCGCGTGATGACCAGTACCTCCAAGGCTCAGAACGTCAACGCGGCGCTTCCCTACGCTACGGGTGCCTTCACTGCGGTGTTCGACGCGGATCACCAGCCCGACCCCGACAGTTTCCGGCGCGCATGGCGCTGGATTTCCCACGGCGCCGACGTGGTGCAGGGCCACTGCTTCATTCGCAACGGAGAAGCCTCCTGGGTGGCGAAGATGGTGGCGATCGAGTTTGAACAGATCTACGCGGTGAGCCATCCCGGCCGCGCGCGCCTGCACGGTTTTGGCATCTTCGGCGGCAGCAACGGGTACTGGCGCACCGAACTTTTGCGGGAGTTGCGCATGCACGGGTTCATGCTCACGGAGGACATCGACTCGTCCATGCGTTCGGTGGTCCGTGGCCGGCAGATCGTCTCCGATCCTTATCTCGTGTCGCGCGAACTCGCGCCCGAAACCTTGCAAGCGCTCACCAAGCAACGCCTGCGTTGGGCGCAGGGGTGGCTGCAGATCTCCCTCAAATGGATCAAGCCGGCATTACGGTCGAAGCACCTGACGGTGCGGCAGAAGTTGGGCATGATTCAGCTGCTCGCGTGGCGCGAAGCGTACCCCTGGATTTCCATGCAAATTTTGCCCCTGATCGCCTGGTGGGCGGTGGAGGCTGGATCGCTTGCGCGCATCGACTGGTTGGTGCCGCTCTTCGTTGTCACCACGCTGTTCACGCTCAGTACCGGCCCGGGCCAGATTTTCTTTACCTACAAGCTTGCGGACCTACAGATCAAAAAGCACGTGTCATGGTTCTGGTTCTATGCGCTCACCTCGACACTGTTCTACTCCGGCCTGAAGAACGCCTGGAACCGCATTGCGCACTTGAAGGAGTGGCAAGGCGAGCGGGCGTGGGTCGTCACGCCCCGCGTCAAGGCGAAGAAGTGAGGCGCTTCAATCGCGCAGTTAACTCGGCGGGATCGAAGGGTTTGGCGAGGTAGTCATTCGCGCCTGCGGCGAGCGCGCGTTTCACGGCGGCTTCGTCGCCGCGCGCGGTCAGCATCATCACCGGAACCTGCGCCCATGCCGGGTTGGCCCGCAATGCGTCCAGAATCGCAAGGCCATCCACCTCGGGCAGCATGATGTCAAGCAGCACGAGGTCGGCGCGCGGCCCCGCGATCGCCGCCATTCCTTGCGGCCCCGTCGTGGCCTCGCGCACCTGCCAGCCTTCCTGTTCGAGGATGAACCGAACCAGGTAGCGGACCCCGGGATCATCCTCGACCAGCAGTGCCGTGCGAGCCGCGGGGCGTTGGAGATTCGAGTCCGAAGCCGCTGCGGACAGTGCCGCGGAAACCCGCTCGCACAGGTGCCGCGGATCGAAGGGTTTGGCAATCACATCCAGCGCACCGAGCGCGCGGTACGAGGTGACCTCACCGGCTCTCGTGCTGGCGGTCAGGAAGACAGCGGGTGTCTTTGCGAGTGCGGGGATGGCGCGCATGCGCTCCAGGGTTTGCGGACCTGTCATCCCGGGCATGGAGACGTCCAGCACCAGCAGATCCGGTTCCAGCGTCGGCGCGACGGCGAGTGCTTCCTCCCCGGAGGCGAAAGCGACCACGTTCCAGCCGCCGATGGTCTCCAGTGCCAGCTGGGTCACCATGCGGATGCTGTCATCGTCTTCGACCAGTACGATCACCGTGCGCCGGCTCATGCTTGCCCTTTCGGCAGCTCTACATAGAAAGTGGTCAGTCCCGGCATCGATTCAAAACCGATGCGCCCACCCATCTGCTCGACCATCTGGCGCGCAATCGCGAGGCCCAGGCCCGAGCCGCCCTTGCTGCGGCTGGATTGCATATTGGCCTGCGCGAAACGCTCGAAGATGCGGTCTCGGAACTCATCGGGCACCCCCGATCCGCGGTCAGTCACCTCGAACCGCACGAAATCGCCGAGGGGTGCGGGGTTGGCGCGCAGGGAGACGGCGCTCTCCTGCGGTGCAAATTTGACCGCATTCGAGACCATATTGGCGAGTACTTGCTGAAGTCGCCGGGCGTCCGCGTGCACGGTCAGTGTCGGTTCGCCCGTCACATCGAAGACCACCTTCGCTTCCTGCGCAGGCACACCATAGGAGGCTGCCACCCGCTCTAGCGCCTCTCGGGCACCAATAGCCTGGTTGTCAAAATCCATCCGTCCGGAAGCGATCTTCTCCAGGTCCAGGATGTCGTCGACGATTTGGCGCAGCCTCTGCGTGTTTTGCGCCGCCAGTTCAACCAGATGTGCTGCATGTGGGGGGAGCGGTCCCGCCGCACCGCTTTCAAGCAGCTTGATGGCGCCATGAACGGAGGTGAGCGGCGTTCGCAATTCGTGGCTCACCACCGACATGAATTCGTCTTTCATGCGCTCGATTTTGCGGCGCTCTGTGACGTCCTGGACGATGGAGAGGATGACGGGTTTCCCGCGCGTGTGGAGCAACCGCCATCGTGCCTCGACCGGGTAGAACTCCCCGTCGGCGCGGCGCCGGTGACCATCGAACGTGACGAAGGTCTCGCCTCCTCGCAGTCGCTCCACCAACCCCTTGAATTTGCTGGGGTCACGTTCGCCGGTGACATCCGCAGGCGTCATCCGCCGCATCTGTTCCAGCGTAAAGCCCAGGTGCTCCTGTGCGGCCCGGTTGACGTGCAGGTACAGCAGTGTGTCGGGATCAAGAATCAGAATTTCGTCACCGAGATTGTCGACGAGCACCCCGAACCAGTTGAGGAGGCGAGTTTGTCGGCCGGCTTCCAGCACGGCCATCAGCACATCAGCAAGCTGGTGCAGTGCCTGCTTCTGCGCATCGCTCAACTCACGAGGAACCGAATCCATCACGCAGAGCATGCCGATGGCGCGTCCGTGGTCGCTGTCCAGGCGGCTGCCCCCATAGAAGCGAATCACGGGATTGCCGCCGAGGAGCGGATTGTTGGTGAAACGCTCGTCGGCGTGGGTATCACGCACCTCGAAAAGCTCGTCCTCAAGAATCGCATGACCGCAAATGCTCTGCTCGCGCGGGGAGTGCTTGAAATTCAAACCGAATTCCGACTTGAACCATTGCCGGTCCCGGTCAACCAGCGTCACTGCGGCAAAGGGTGTGCCGCAAATGGTGGCGGCCAGCGCGGCGATCTCATCAAAGATTTTTTCGGCAGGCGTGTCCAGTATGCCGTAGTCGTACAGATCCGCCAGGCGCTCGGCTTCGTTTCGGGGCAGGGGCGGGGCACGCATGTTGCCTCGATATTAGCAACGCGGATCGCCGAATGGCAGCTCCGGGGGCGGATGCCGGCCGCGATGGCGGTGGGCGTCCAGGGCGGCCGCCAGCTTGCTTTCGACGGGAAGGGGTTCACTGTGCAGGCGCGCAGCGAGCAGCTCCGCACACAGCACGGCAAAGGTGAGGCCGCGCGACCCCATCGCCGTGCTGACCCACAGGCCCGGCGCGAGCTCGCCCAGCAGAGGCCTGCGATCGTTCGATGCGCACCGCACCCCGGCCCACGCATGCACTTCACCTCGCTCGAACACAGGGGCGAGCTGCGCGGCGACTTCCGGCGCCAGTGAGGCAAGCCGCTCCAGATTGAAGCGATGGTCTTCGATGCGCTCTTCCGTGCTGCTCTCGCCGGACCCATAAGTTGATCCGGCGAGCCAGGCGGATCGGCCCTGGCGCGGAACGCAGGGAATGAAATGGCCATTGCCCTTCAGAGGCATGGCCGGAAATTGCATCCCAGGTTCGTGAAACCCCCAGGAGACCTGGCCCCGTACGGGGTGTACCGGCGGCAGATCGACCCCGAGCGCCGCGCTCGCCTGCGCCGCAGCGATCACCACCAGCCCCGCCGAGGCTAGCAGCGCGCCTTGGGCGCCGAGCACTTGCCATCTGTCACCGTCGTTTTTAACTTCGGCGACGCACGTATCGCCAAGCCAATCGATATGGTCATGCTTTAACCAGGCGCGAACGAGCGCCGCGGGTTGGATCCAGCCGGCTTGCTCGTGCCGAAGTGATGCACCGACGGCTCGGCGTTCGATGACGCCTGTGGCCTGCCAATCCTGGCCTTCTCGCAGCAGCCTGCGCGCCTCTTGAAGCGTCATGCGCAGGCCGCGCTGACAGAGGCGAGACAGGAGGTTGTCGTCGCTGGACAGCTGCGGCGCGAGCAGGCCCGCAGGCAACGCGGACGCGCCGCTCGCGGGCTCGGCGGCTGCGTCGATCACGGTCACGTGCCAGCCTCGCCGCGCGAGGCTGGCAGCGGCGGCTGCGCCCGCGAGCCCGCCACCGATCACCACGCAGGTATCTGCCGCAATTGGCGCACCCCCGCGCTGCCCGCGCGGCTCCCAATGGGGATCGAAGCGGCCACGAATCCATTCGCTATCGTCGAGCGCGAACCCCAGGTGCTTCAGGTCCTGGCGAGTCGCATCGCCGCCCGGGCCTCCAGCAATGATTGTTCCGCGGCGGCAACAACGCGCCACGCTCTTGAGCGTCTGCGCATCCCAGCTCCGATCCGCGTTGGGTCCGCCTCCGCCGAGAACAACCGAATCCGCCGCGAAGGTCTGCTCCCGCAGCATCCTGCCGACATCGCCGATGCACATAGTGAGGAGCACCCGGCCGGCTTCGAAGCTCAGTCGGTGCGTGCCGGGCCCGATGTCCCACCACTGGGTAGCCAGGGCTTGGCCCAATTCACGCAGTTCTGGATGGGAGGCGCTCGCTCCACGCAATGCCTCGGCGGAAACCGACGCGCTCTCCATGCAAGCGAAGTGCAGCAGGCCGGGCCTGTGCGGATCGTCCTTCCATGCGCGCCAAGTGGCGAGGAAATTAATTCCCGACCCGAACCCAAGCTCGAGGATGCGCCAGTGCGGTTGCCCGGCCCACGCCGTTGTCAGGGGATCACCCCGCCGGAGGAACGTAGCCCTGAGCGACGTCGGCGCCGCTGCCGAAGAAGTGATTTTCCATCTGGCGCGCAAGGTACTGGCGCGCACGTTGGTCGGCGAGGTTGAGGCGGTTCTCGTTCACGAGCATGGTCTGCTGCTTGAGCCACGCGGCCCAGGCCTCCTTGCTCACGCTTTCATAAATGCGTTTGCCCAGTTCGCCGGGATACGGGGGCAAATCGAGGCCATCGGCTTCCTTGCCGAGCTTGATGCAGTTGACGGTACGAGCCATGGGGCGCCTCTGTTTGAATAACAGGTGACTTTAGCAAGTTCCCTCAAAGGCCGCCGCGCCATGAACCTCGGACTGCGCTCAGGCGGTGACCGCCGTCTTTTTCTCGGTCGCGGGTTGCAGCACCAAGCCGCGGATGGCCAGGTCGGCTCCAGCGATGGCGCGCGCCTTGGGCTCATCACCCATCGCGACGCCCTCGGCGCGCACGATCTGCACGTCGGTGATGCCGAAGAACCCGAAAATCGTCTTGAGATAGCTTTCCTGGTGGTCGAGCCCGGCGAGCGCGGGATGGGTCGAGTACACGCCGCCGCGGGTGGAAGCAACGATCACTGTCTTGCCACCGGCCAGGCCCTTGAGCCCCTTCTCCGTGTAGGCGAACGTGCGGCCGGCTTGCGCCACGCGGTCGATCCACGCCTTGAGTTGCGTCGGAACTGTGAAGTTGTACATCGGCGCGCCGACCACGATCACGTCGGCGGCAAGGAACTGGGTGACGAGCTTTTCGGAGATCGCATTCTCGCGCCGCTGTACATCGGTCACGCCTTCAGGGTTGGGGCCGAGCCGAAAGCCCAGCGAATCCATCGACAAATGGCTTGGCGCATCAACAGCCAGGTCAAGCCGCTCGACCGTGCCTTCTGGATTGACGGCGCGCCACTGGGCGACGATGCGTTCGGTGAGCAGGCGAGAAACGGAGTTCTTGCCCAAAGGGCTGGAGTCGATGTGGAGCAGTTTCATGATGGACCTTTCTTGAGTTCGGGGGCCGTCTTTGGCCTCGGATCAAGTGTGGTCACAGGTCGATCGGTTGATAAGTAGGCAGTTTCGCGATAGATTGTCCTGTTGCCAGAACGAAAGGGCGCCAGATGCAAGACCTCAACGACATGTTCTACTTCGCCGAAGTGGTCGATCGCGGGGGCTTTGCCGCTGCCGGGCGCGCTCTGAACGTGCCCAAATCGAAGTTGTCGCGCCGCGTGGCCGAGCTTGAAGGGCGGCTCGGCGTGCGCCTCTTGCAGCGCACTACTCGCAAAATCTCTCTCACCGAAACCGGTGAGGCTTACCACCGCCATTGCGTCGCGATGCGCGAGCAGGCCGAGGCAGCCGAAGAGGCGGTGGCCGTCGCGCAGAATGAGCCCCGCGGAACCATTCGCGTCGTCTGCCCGGTGACGTTGGCGCAGAGCACCGTCGGACCGTTGCTGCCTCTATTCCTCGCGCGCCATCCGCAAGTGCGGGTCGACATGCAGGTCAACAACCGCGTGGTTGACCTGGTCCAGGAAGGCGTGGACGTGGCACTGCGCGTGCGCATGAGCCTCGATGACAGCGGCAGCCTGGTGGTGAAAAGCCTGGGCAAGACGCAAGCGCTGCTGGTCACGAGCTCGGCCCAGCTCGAACGGCAGGGACGGCCACACGGTGTCGACGATCTCCAGAAACTGACCACGGTGGCCATGTCTGCGGCCGACGGACGCGCGACATGGCAGCTGATCGGTCCAGCCGGGCGCGAACACGACTTTCAGCATCGGCCCGGCTACACCGCCGACGATTTGCTCACGTTGAAATATGCAGTGATGCAGGGCTATGGGATGTGCATCCTGCCGGACTACATGTGCCGGCGCGAAATGCGCCTGGGAGAGATCGTCGAGGCGCTGCCTGGATGGGGGCCGCCACCCGCCGTGATCCACGCGGTGTTCCCGTCGCGCCGGGGTTTGGTGCCGGCCGTGCGGCGCTTCCTCGACTTTCTCGGTGAGCACGTCACCGGTGAAGGCCTCAGCTGCCCTGACTAGCTTTGACAGCGCGCTCGTAGACCTCGACGTAGCGCCGCGCACTTTGCTCCCAGCCGAAAGAGCGCGACATCCCATTGACCTGGATCGCGCGCCACCGGTCGCCATCGCGCCATGCATGGGTCGCGCGCTCCAGCGCATCAAGCAGGCCCTCGCGATCGTGCGAGCGCATGACGAAGCCAGAGCCATGCTGCGGATCGGCGGTGGCGTCAACGACCGAGTCGATCAAGCCACCGGTCGGCGCGACGATGGGCGGCGTGCCATACGCCTGGCTGTACATCTGGTTCAAGCCGCAGGGCTCGAAACGCGAGGGCATCAGAAAGCAATCAGCCCCAGCCTCAATGCGGTGCGCAAGTTCCTCGTCGAAGCCGAGCGTGACGGAAATGCGATCGGGATGCCTGTGCGCGGCAACTTGCAACGCATCCTGCAGCCCCGGCTCTCCTTGACCCAGGACCACGAGTTGCGCGCCTTCTGCCAGCATGACATCCAGCGCATCGAGCACGAGATCGATGCCCTTTTGCGACGTAAGGCGGCTAACGACGGCGAAGAGCATCGCCGCCGGGTCGATGGCAAGGCCGCAACGCTGCTGCAGCTCGGCTTTGTTCCGCGCCTTGCCTGACAGATTACCAGCGCTGTAGTGATGAGAGATCAGGGGGTCGGCCGCCGGACTCCACACGTCGCTGTCGATTCCGTTCAGGATGCCGGTGAGCTTGTTCGACTTCTCCTGGAGCACGCCTTGCAGGCCGGTGCCGAAGGCGTCTGTCTGGATTTCGCGTGCGTAGGTCGGGCTCACCGTGGTAATCGCATCGGCGAACTGCAACGCGGCTTTCAGCATTGACAGTTGGCCCCAGAACTCCACGCCGTCGATGCCGCGCCACTGATGGGGGACGCCGAGCAGGTCGGCCAGGTCCATCGGGTATGCGCCCTGGAAAGCAATGTTGTGAATCGTGATCACGCTGGCCGCCATGCTCTGCAGCGGTTCGGCTGCGCGCGCCTGCGCCAAGTAGAAGGGCGCCATGCCACATGGCCAGTCGTTGGCATGCACGACGTCGGCCCGCCAGCCCGTGATGGGCGTTGACGCTGTGCCCAGTGCCGCGCCGACGTGGGAGAGAAAACCGAAGCGCATCGCGTTGTCGTGGTGGTCCTGGCCGGTGGGAGTGACATAAGGGCCACCCGCGCGCTCGTACAAGGATGGGCAGGCCAACAGCAACATGGTTACGCCGCTGTTGACTTTGACCGGCAGCAACTGCGCGGCCGGCCACTGTCCCTCCGGTTTGATGTCGATGGCTTCGCCCACTTCTCCGTCCACCTTCATGCCTGCGTATGCGGGCATCAGCACGCGAACGTCGTGCCCCAGACTGGCAAGCGTGGCGGGCAAGGCGGCGCTGACGTCGCCCAGCCCTCCGGTCTTCACGTACGGTGCGCATTCGGGCGTGACGAACAGGACCTTCACATCGGTCCTTCTTCTGCAGGCACCAGAATCGCAAACGGCAACCCACGCGCGCCTGCAAATACCTTTTCCAAGTCGAGCGCGTTTCCATTGCGCGGTCGCTCCACTTCGTGACCGGTCAGCCAATCACGCCAGCGCGGCACCCGAAGCAGCGGCTCGGCCCCCAGGTCCACAGTCGTGCCTTCCCAGAGACGCGGCGCCCAACGGCTCTCGTCGCCCCCGCACAATGTGTATGTCAATCGCGCGGCAATCACCAGTACGGGCCGGCTCTCGTGGTGGCGCGCATACGCGATTGCATGATCTGCTACCGCACCGGCAACCTGCACAGGCTGATAGCCGCCCTCCCGGAACAGCGCAGGCCGGGTGGCGCGCAGTTGCAGCAGCCGCCATGTGATCAGGTGCTTCAACCGGCCGTCGGCAATGGTGCGCTGCAGACCCGCCCATGCCGAGTCCGACATGTCGTGCCACGCGCTCTTGATGCTCTCCAGCTGCGCGGCGAGCTGCTGGAAGTGCACGGGCCGGCGATTGTCCGGATCGACCAGGCTGAAGCTCCACTGCTCGCCCCCCTGGTAGATGTCGGGCACGCCGGGCGCCGTGAGCTTGAGCGCGAGCTGCACCAAGCTGCTGCGAAAGCCTGCGGGCGCGATGCGTGCGACCAGGCGGTCGAGCTCCTCGACGAAGGGATTGGGTTGACCCGGCCGAAGCAGTGCGTCGATGAAGCGCGCGATGCCGTCCTCATACGCCGGCACCGGACAGGTCCAGTTCGTGTGCTTCTTTGCTTCGCGCACCGCCTTGCGCATGTAGGCCTGCACGCGTTGCCGCAAGGTCTCACGCTCGGCATCGTGCGGTGGCGTGGCGGGCCACATGCCCGCCAGCGTTTGGAACAGCATCCAGATGTCATTGCGCGCGGGCGCAGGTCCGGCCTCAGTCTGGCTCACATAGCGCTCGGCCCAACCGCTGAAGCGCTGCAGACTCTCTTCCCATAGCGCTGGGTCTTCGGCCAGTACATTGATGCGGGCGCGCAAATCTTCCGCCCGCTTGCTGTCGTGCGTGGAAGTCGCGAGCATCGAATGAGGCCGATAGCGCAGCCGCTTTTCGTTGCCGGCGTGAAAGGCTGCGGGCGAGATGCCAAAGGTGCGCGGGTCGCTGCCGACTTCGTTCAAAGAGACCAGGCGAAGATAGCGATAGAAAGCGGTGTCCTCCACGGATTTGGCCATCACGGGCGCGGTGAACTGTTGCCACCGGGCGATGAAGCGCGTGCGCGCTTGCGGTTCAGCCGTCGCGGGCTCACCTTCGCCCAACAACACATCGCGCAGGTGGTCGAGCACCGCCGCTTCAGCCCCTCCGAGCCGGCGCTTGGCCGCCGCGACGGCCCAATCGATGTGCTGGCGGTCGCTGGTGCTCGGCGCCTCACCCGAGCGCAGGTAGGTGCGGTACACCGGAAAGGCGGCTGCGACCTCCGCCAAGGCGACGCGCAGGCGCGGGCGCGTGAAATCGCAGGTGCGTCGGTTCATCCGGGTGATCTGGTGGATGGCGCTCGCGAGCCAGCGCAGCTCGCTGAAGAGCGCGGTGTAGATGATGATCTTTTTGCATCGGTAGACGATCTCGTCGAAGCTGCTTTCCTCGCCGGTGTACGCGCGGTACAGCCGGTCGACAGTGTCTTCCCGCGCACTGTCTACGAACAGACCGTTGACCAGGCCCGCGAAGCGATAACCGGTGTCGCCATGCACGGCCCAGGCATCCGGCAAGTTCTCATGTTCGGCCAGAATCTTTTCCACGACCACGTAGAGAGCCCGCGGCTCTTGCCCTGCAACGGCGCTCTCACGGGCGTACAGTGATTGCAGACGGTCGAAATACTGCTGCGGATCGGACAGGCCATCGGGATGGTCGATACGCAGGCCGGCGAGTTGGCCGCCACGCAGCCAACGCAGCACGAGGCGGTGCGTGGCTTCGAAGACGCTGAGCTGCTCCATGCGCAGGCCGGCCAGCGTGTTGACGTCGAAGAAGCGGCGGTAGTTGACGTCGTCACTCGCCACACGCCAGTCCGCCAGGCGGTAGGCTTGGCGCGAGATGAGTTTGTCAAGCGCGTCGAAGCTCTCCGTGTCGCCGGGGCGCCCGTTCAGGAACTTGAGGCACGAGGCGATCCAGTCGGCCAGCCATTCATGCCTACCCACCAACCGCGCCAAGGTTTGCTTGTAGACGGCGCTGTCGCGCGAGCGGGCCCTGCGGTCGCCCTCATCCTTAGCATTGCGGCTCGGCAGTCGCGCCAGTGCCGCCAGCACCGATGCCACCACGGCGTGACTGTCGTCGCCGGATTCCCCGTGCGGCGCAGGGGCGGGCAGCACGGTAAAGATGTCGGGATAGTGGCTAGGATCGATCCGGAAACGATGATCGTAGTAGTGCAGAGAGAATTCGCCCGCCTGCGCGTCGAAGTTCAGTTGCAGCTCACCGGCTTCGAGCACACGGCCGTAGTGATCGCCGAGCACGGGCAACAATACCCGGCCGGCCATCTCCGGCGCCGCGGAATGCCACTCGATGTCGAAAGTCTGCGCGTGGGCCGAAGCAGGACCGTTTTCCAATACGTCCAGCCACCAGGCGTTGTCCGCTTCCAGCACGCCCATGTGGTTGGGCACCACGTCGAGGATTTGGCTCATGCCGTGGTTGCGCAGCGCCGCGCACAGCGTGTCGTAGGCACGCGCATCGCCGACCTCCGGGTTCAACGCGTTGTGGTCCACGATGTCGTAGCCGTGCGTGCTTCCTGGGCGGGCGCGAAGGTAGGGCGAGCTGTACAGGTGGCTGATGCCCAGCGCATGAAGATAGGGCACGGCGCGCGTCACGTCCTCGAACGTACAGCCTTCGTGGAACTGGACCCGGTAGGTGGCAATGGGGATCTGCGCCGTGGAGAGCGCTGGCAGCGCCAGGGATTCGGCATCGGAGGGAGCGGGGCCGCGGCGCTGGGCGCGCAGCACTGCCGTAAGCGACGCGAATCTCGGCTCGCTTGTCAGTTCGTCAACGGAGATCGACAGTTTGCGGCGCCAGTTGGGAAAGCGCTCTTCCGTCGTCCCCGGCACGTTGACCTGCACCAGTTGTCCCGTCACGTCTTCCAGCTGAACGCCCACCAGCCAACAGGGCGTGCGCGCCAGAAAGGCGTAAACCGCGTCCACAAACGCAGGTGTGGCGTCGGGCAACGAAGTCGCGTGCGCGGTCGCGCCGTCGGGCAGCAGCAACTCGCGTTGCAACGCGAGCAGCAGTCGCGCTCGATCCTGGGCGCGGTCCAGCACTTGCTGTTCACGCGCGGCCTCATGGGGATAGAGATTCAGTCTCGCCTGCAGTTCGATGTCTTCGCCCAACCAGAAGCCGCGCAACGTCGGCAGGTCGTGCGTGCTGACCACGGCCAGCGCCTGCGGCTGCCACTGGTGGGGTGCGCGGAAGCTGCCGTCTTCGGTCCGCTCGAAAAGCAGTGGACGGTACGAAAGCAGTGCGCGCTCGGCCATGGCTTCGCGCATACGCGGCGCCACATTGCCAAGGTCCTCGCCGATCACCATGCACTGGTGCCGATGGCTTTCGAGCGCGAGGATGCCGAGCATCTCATCAAGGGGGTAAGTGACGTATGTGCCGCCCTCGTTGCTGGTCCAAAACAGCCGCATCAGGCTCATCACATGATCCAGTCGCAGCGCGCCGCAGTGGCGCATGTTGGCGCGCAATGTCTCGATGAAAGGTGCGAACCGTGCCTGTTGCAGCGCGACCGGATTGACAGGGGGCAGGCCCCAGTCCTGCCCAAGGGCGTTCAGGGGGTCCGGGGGTGCCCCGACGTGCATGCCGAGCGCATAGAGCTCGGATTGAACCCACGTTTCCGCGCCGCCTTCGTTGGCGCCAACGGCGAGGTCGCAGTAAAGGCCGAGGCCCATGCTACGCGTGCGCGAGTAGCGCTGCACGCTTTCCAGCTGCAACTCTGCTTGCCACTGCAGCCAGAACCGGAACTGCACCTTGCGCGCATGCTCGCGCTCGAAGGCTTTCACGGCCTCGCCGTTCGGGTCGCGGAACGCCTCCGGCCAGGC
>JBKJTX010000434.1:0-2979 GCA_046590315.1 Ramlibacter sp.
AACCTGCGCTTCGGCATGGCACTTTCCGACGACGAGATCGACTACCTCGTCGCGGCATTCCAAGGCCTCGGACGCAACCCGAGCGACGTCGAGCTGATGATGTTCGCTCAAGCCAACAGCGAGCATTGCCGCCACAAGATCTTCAATGCCCGCTTCACGATCGACGGCTTCGAAGAGCCGCAGTCGATGTTCCAGATGATTCGGCACACCCACGCCACGGCGCCGCAGCACACCATCGTTGCGTACAGCGACAACGCCGCGGTGATGGCGGGCGGGCCGGTGGAGCGCTGGCTGCCGCAGGGCTACACCAACGCGCCGGCGTACGCCGCGCGGTCCGAGACCGTACACGTGTTGATGAAGGTCGAGACCCACAATCACCCCACGGCCATTTCACCTTTCCCGGGCGCGTCCACTGGCGCCGGCGGCGAGATCCGGGACGAGGGCGCCACAGGCCGTGGCTCCAAGCCCAAAGCAGGCCTCACGGGCTTCACGGTTTCCAAGCTTTGGGGCGGCTGGTCTGACCAGCCACACGGCAAGCCGGAGCACGTCGCGAGCCCGTTGCAGATCATGATCGAAGGCCCGCTCGGCGGCGCCGCGTTCAACAACGAGTTCGGCCGGCCCAATCTGCTGGGCTACTTCCGCGAGTACGAACAGCAGGCCGGCGATCTGCAGCGCGGCTACCACAAGCCCATCATGATCGCCGGCGGCCTGGGCACGATTGACGCGGCGCTCACGAAGAAGATCGACTTCCCGGCAGGCTCGCTGTTGATTCAGTTGGGCGGTCCGGGCATGCGCATCGGCATGGGGGGCAGCGCGGCCAGCTCGATGGCCACCGGCGCCAATGCCGCAGAGCTCGACTTCGATTCGGTGCAAAGGGGCAACCCCGAGATCGAACGCCGCGCCCAGGAAGTCATTAACCATTGCTGGGCGCGGGGCGATGCCAACCCCATACTCGCAATCCATGATGTGGGTGCGGGCGGCTTGTCCAACGCGTTCCCCGAATTGACCAATGACGCCGGCCGTGGTGCCCGCTTCGACCTCAGCAAAATTCCGCTGGAGGAGTCCGGCCTGGCGCCCAGAGAGATCTGGTGCAACGAGAGCCAGGAGCGCTATGTGCTGGCGATCGCGCCGGAGTCGTTGCCACAGTTCCAGGCGTTCTGCGAGCGCGAGCGCTGTCCATTCGCCGTGGTAGGCGTCGCAACCGAGGAGCCGCAGCTCGTCGTCGGTGCAGATGGCGTGGCGCCCGCCGTTGACATGCCGCTGAACGTGCTCTTGGGCAAGCCCCCCAAGATGCACCGGGACGTGACGACAGTGCAGCGCAAATTCCCGCCCATCGTCTTGACGGGCGTCGTGCTGCAGGATGCGGCGATCAATGTCTTGAGCCATCCGACCGTTGCCTCCAAACGCTTTCTCATCACCATCGGAGACCGCACCGTGGGCGGCCTGTCCCACCGCGACCAGATGGTGGGCCCCTGGCAAGTGCCGGTGGCCGACTGCGCAGTGACGCTGGCGGACTACAGAGGCTATGCGGGTGAAGCCATGAGCATGGGCGAGCGCACGCCGCTTGCGACGATTAATGCACCCGCGTCGGGCCGCATGGCGGTGGCCGAGGCCATCACGAACTTGCTTGCTGCGCCTATCGAACTGCCGCGTGTGAAGCTCTCCGCCAACTGGATGGCCGCCTGCGGCGAGCCGGGCGAGGACGCAGCCCTCTACGAAACCGTGCGTGCCGTTGGCATGGAACTGTGCCCGGCGCTCGGCATTTCCATTCCGGTGGGCAAGGACAGCCTGTCGATGCGCACGCAATGGCCCGATGGCGATGCTCGCAAGAAAGTCACCTCGCCGGTCAGCCTCATCGTGACGGCGTTCGCGACCCTGGCCGACGTGCGCGGCACGCTGACGCCGCAGCTGGAGGCGAATGGCGACACCACGCTGGTGCTGATCGACCTGGGCAAGGGCCGCAACCGCATGGGCGGCAGCATCCTGGCGCAGGTGCTGGACCAGGTGGGCAACGAAGTGCCGGATCTCGACGATCCAAAGGACCTCGTCAACCTCGTCAACGCGGTGAACGCATTGCGCAGCGAAGGGCTCATCCTGGCTTATCACGACCGCAGCGACGGGGGCCTGTTCGCCACAGCTTGCGAAATGGCTTTTGCCGGCCATGTGGGCGTGGCACTCAACGTCGATTTGCTGGTAATGGAAGGCGACGGCATCACCGACAGCCGCGCCGACGTCGGCGATGCCAAGAACTGGGCCACGCAGGTGGGTCCACGCCGAGAGGAGCTGACGCTCAAAGCCCTGTTCAACGAGGAACTCGGTGTTGTGCTGCAGGTGCAAACGGAGTCGCGCAACAAGGTCATGCAAGTGCTGCGCGATCACAGTTTGTCGAAGTTCAGCCACGTCGTCGGCAAGACGCGGCCGGGTTCGTCGGCGATAGAGGTTGGCAAGGGCGAAGTCCAGGTCTGGCGCGATACCAAGGCAGTGTTCTCCGCCAAGCTCGCGGACCTGCATCAGGTCTGGGACAGCGTCAGCTGGAAGATCTGCCGTCAGCGAGACAACCCGATCGGCGCCGATGCGGAGCACGCTGCGACAGGTGCTCCCGCCGATCTGGGCCTGCAATTCGCGCCGAGCTTTGATCCGGCCGACAATGTGGCCGCTCCTTTCCTCAATCTGGCACGACCGCGCGTCGCCATCTTGCGCGAGCAGGGTGTGAACTCGCATGTGGAGATGGCTTACACATTCACCGAAGCCGGCTTTGACGCCTTTGACGTCCACATGACGGACCTGCAGTCGGGTCGCGCCCGGCTCGAGGACTTTAAAGGCTTCGTCGCCTGTGGCGGCTTCAGCTATGGCGACACGCTGGGGGCAGGCATCGGCTGGGCCCGCAGCATCCTGTTCAACCGGCAGCTCGAGCAACAGTTCCGCGCCTTTTTCGAGCGCCCGGACAGCTTCATGCTGGGCGTGTGCAACGGCTGCCAG
>JBKJTX010000455.1:0-2768 GCA_046590315.1 Ramlibacter sp.
TGAAAAACGCGCAGCGTTTTTCAAGTGACTATCAAGTGACTAAAATACTGTTTTTAACAGCGTCCCCAAATCATGTCCGCCTGGGTCCTGCCGGATCACATCGCCGATGTATTGCCTTCCGAGGCCCGGCACATCGAAGAACTTAGACGCGAACTGCTGGACACCGCGCGGGGCTACGGCTACGAGCTCGTCATGCCGCCGCTCTTGGAGCACCTGGAGTCGCTCCTTACCGGCACCGGCGAGGCGCTCGATCTGCAGACTTTTAAGCTGGTCGACCAACTCTCGGGTCGCATGATGGGTCTGCGCGCCGACACGACGCCCCAAGTTGCTCGCATCGACGCCCACCTGCTCAATCGACAGGGTGTGGCGCGCTTGTGTTACTGCGGCCCCGTGCTGCACACCCGGCCCGATCGCCCGCACGCCACGCGTGAGCCGCTGCAGTTCGGCGCTGAGATCTACGGGCATGCGGGCCTGGAGGCCGATCTGGAGGCACTGCTGCTCGCGCTGGACTGCCTTCGGGCCACGCGCGTTCAGGACCTCACTGTGGACATGGCCGATGCGCGGATCGTTCGCTCGCTCCTGACCGGTGTGCCTGTGGACGCGGCGGCGCTAGCCCGCGTCCACGCAGCGTTGGCGGCGAAGGACGCCAGCGAGCTCACCGCGCTCACCCGCGACTTTCCCGCGGCGGCTCGCGAAGGGTTGCGCGCTCTCATTTCCCTCTACGGCGACGAGAAGGTCTTGCTCGAAGCCGAGAAGGCGCTGCCGCCTGCGCCTGCGCTGCACGAGGCCCTGGCCAATCTGAAATGGCTGGCCGGTCATCTCCAGGATGCCAAGGTCAGTTTCGACCTGGCTGACCTGCGCGGCTACGCCTACTACAGCGGCGTTCGGTTCTCCATCTACACGCCGGGTGCGAGCGACACCCTGGTGCGCGGCGGCCGGTATGACGAAGTCGGTGCGGTTTTCGGTCGCAACCGGCCGGCGGTGGGCTTCAGCCTGGACGTCAAGGAATTGGTCGCCGTGGTTGCCAAGCGCTCCCTGAAAGCCGCGATTCGCGCCCCGTGGCTGGACGGCAGCAAGGACGCAGCGGACCTGCGTGCTGCCATTGGCGCACTGCGCGCGCAGGGCGAGACTGTGGTGTGCGTGTTGCCAGGCCACGAACGCGAAATTGACGAATTCGAGTGCGACCGCCAGCTGGCTCGTGAAGCCGGCAAGTGGCTCGTCAAGCCGATCTGACTGACATTTCTTTTCCGGGACCTGTGATGATGAAGACAAAGGGCCGCAACGTGGTCGTGGTCGGCACCCAGTGGGGTGACGAAGGCAAGGGCAAGCTGGTCGATTGGCTAACCGAGATGGCGCAGGGCGTGGTGCGCTTCCAGGGTGGTCACAATGCCGGTCACACCTTGGTAATCAACGGGGTGAAGACCGCGCTCCACCTCATCCCGAGCGGCATCATGCGCCCGGGCGTGAAATGCTATATCGGCAACGGGGTGGTGCTGTCGCCGGCCAAGTTGTTCGAAGAGATCGAAGGTCTCGAAAAAGCCGGCGTCGAAGTCCGCGGGCGTTTGCGCATCAGTGAAGCCTGCCCGCTGATCCTGCCCTTTCATGCAGCGCTTGATCAGGCGCGCGAAACGCTGCGCGAGCAGGGCGGCACCGAAAGGATTGGCACCACCGGGCGCGGCATCGGGCCGGCGTACGAGGACAAAATCGCTCGGCGCGCGCTGCGCGTTCAGGACCTGAAGCATCCCGAGCGCTTCGGCGAAAAGCTGAAAGTAGTTTTGGACCTGCACAACTTCGTCCTGACGAAATACCTGAACGCGCCGGCCGTCGATTACCAGGCGGTGTTCGACGAAGCGATGAAGCACGCGGAATTGCTCAAGCCCATGATGGCCGACGTGTCACGCGAACTCAACGAAGCGCATATCCACGGCGACAACCTGTTGTTCGAGGGCGCGCAGGGCACGCTGCTCGACGTCGACCATGGCACCTATCCGTATGTCACTTCGAGCAACTGCGTGGCGGGCAATGCCTCCGCCGGCGCCGGCGTAGGCCCGGGCATGCTGCACTACATACTGGGCATCACCAAAGCGTACTGCACCCGCGTGGGCGGCGGACCGTTCCCGACAGAACTGGATTGGGCGACGCCGGGCACCGTCGGCTATCACCTCTCCACCGTGGGCGCAGAAAAGGGTGTCACCACCGGACGCAGCCGCCGTTGCGGCTGGTTCGATGCGGCGCTCTTGAAGCGAAGCGCGCAGGTCAACGGCTTGTCGGGTTTGTGCATCACCAAGCTCGACGTACTGGACGGCATCAAGGAGCTGCAACTGTGCACTGGCTACGAACTCGATGGCCAGCACACGGACATCCTGCCGCTCGGCGCCGACGAGATTTCGCGTTGCAAACCCGTGTACGAGACGATGGAAGGCTGGAGCCAAAGCACAGTGGGTGTCACCCAATACGACAAGCTGCCTGTCAATGCGCGTTTGTACCTGCAGCGTATTGAACAGGTAACCGGAGTTCCCATCGATATGATCTCCACCAGCCCGGACCGCGATCACACGATCATGATGCGGCACCCGTACCTCATCACCTGAAAAGCATGCAGCGCAGTCTCATCTGCGGACAGGAACCGGCTTCGTCGGTCCTGTTCGCACAAACTAGAAGGCACTTTGAGATCGTACAGCGATTTTAAAGTGAAGGACTTATGTTGACCGAAGACGGCAAGCACCTGTATGTCAGCTACGACGAATACCACAACCTGATCGAGAAGC
>JBKJTX010000028.1:0-15682 GCA_046590315.1 Ramlibacter sp.
ATTCAGGCGCCGGCCTGACCGTCCAAGCCGGGCGCAATTGGTTCGGACAAGTCGGCTTGGGCCGCAGTCTGCAGCGCGGCACGTCGCCGCCACAGCAGCAGCAACAGCAGCAACAGCAACAGCAACAGGGTACGGTCACGGACATGCTCAACGTCGGGGGCGGCTACCGGTGGAGCGACGGGCAGGCGCTGTCGCTGCAATTGAGCCGAGGGCGCGGCCCCGAACAGCGCGTGGGCCTGGCAGTGAGTTACGACTGGCCGCGCTATTTCGTGCGCTTGTCGTACGACTCGCGCCTCAGCCCCTTGCCTCAGGACAACTTGCGGTTTTCAGCGGGTATGCGGTTCTAGGGCGTGGACTCGGAGCCTTCGAGTAGCCGTGCCAGCAACGCACCGACGACACCGCCTAAACACTGAGCCAACACGAACCCCAGCGCGCTGGCCGGTGCGATGCCTGCAAAGCTGTCGCTCAGCATCCGTCCCAAAACCGCGGCCGGGTTGGCGAACGACGTGCTGGCTGTGAACCAGTACGCCGCGCCGATGTAGCAGGCGACCATCAAGCTGCCTTTGCCGACGGGGGCACGCAGGATGACCAGGATGAGGCCTGCGGTGGCCACGGCCTCGGCCAGCCACTGACCGTAGCCCGTGCGCAACTTGCTGCTGGTTTGCAGCAGACTCATGTCGAACATCGCATGCGCGAGCCAAGCGCCCGCGACCGCGCCCAGCAATTGTGCGGCGATGAATATCGGCGCTTCGCGCAGCAGCCCGCGATTCACGGGTGCGGCGCGCAGCGCCAGTACCAGAGTCACGACCGGATTGAAGTGCGCGCCGCTGACAGGCCCGAAGACTTCGATCAGTACGAACAGCGCGAAGACGGTGGCCAGCGTATTGGCCAGCAACGCGATGGCGACGTTGCCTCCCGCCAGACGCTCGGCCATGATTCCCGACCCAATGACCACGCACAGCAGCCCCGCCGTGCCAACGAATTCAGCCAGCGCCTTGCGTGCGAGCGTCATGCGGATGCGAGATCACGGGCGTGTGCCTCGAGCGCGAGCCTGTCGACACCGTCCGGTAGCGACACCAGCATCTCCAGGCGCGAACGAATGGCGTGCAGCGTTCGCCTGAATGCCACCAGCCGCTCTTCGTCGCTGCCCCCGATGGCGGAAGGATCCGCATAGCCCCAATGCGCGGTTGCCGGATGGCCGGCCCAATAGGGGCATTGCTCGCCGGCGGCCTCGTCGCAGACGGTGATCACCAAGTACATATGCGGTGCGTCCGGCCCAGCGAATTCATCCCAGCTCTTGCTGCGCAGGCCTTCGGTGGAGAGGCCTGCTTCGCGCAGCACCTGAAGGCCCAGCGGATGGGGCTCCTGGTTGTCGCGCGGGCTGCTGCCGGCCGACCAGCCCTTAAAGCGGCCTGCACCAAGATGATTCAGCAGGGCTTCGGCAAGAATGCTGCGCGCAGAGTTGTGCGTGCACAGGAAAAGAACGTTGATCGGCTTGCGCATGGGTCAGCAGGTGCAGGATTCAATGGGGGCGTTGTCCATCGCGGGCAGCACCGCGACGGGAGAGAACCCGCCGCCGGATGTGCGGAAGTTCGTCGTCTGACCCGCGTAGGTGCGGGCAGCCAGGAGCAGCAGTCGGCCGTCGTACGCATAAGCGCGGATATCCAGCTTCAAGGCGCGCTGCTCGCCATCCACCTGCACGCGCCGCTCGCTCGGTGGAACCAGCGCCTGCGCGACGAAGCCGCCTGCCACGATTTCCGACCAGACGCGGCGGGTGAGCTTGTCGCCGCGATAGGCTGCTTTGGAGCCGTAGCCTGCGGCCGGCTTGAAGAACAACTCGCGGCGGCGCGCCCACAGCTCGTCGGCAATGGACGGCGTGACTTCGCGGGTGAGCGGCACCACCTGTTTCAACAGCGCGCGGTCCGCCGCTGCCGCGTTCCAGCCGGCCAGCAAAGCGTCGTCACTTAGCGCGACGAGGTTGCGCTTGTCGGCGTGTAGCGCGTGCGCGCGCGGATGGGGCGTGAACACGCAGGCCTCGCTCTCGTAGGCGGTACGCAAGTGCGCGTGCCGCGCGTCGCCGAGGTAGAAGTCGGTCAAGCGGTTGTAGACAAGGTCCACGGGGACGTCATCCGCAAATGCCGCATGCCAAAGGCGCCCAGCGCGCCACTGCAGATCGGCCGGGTCCGCCACCACTGCGGCGATACCGTCACGTTCGAAGGCTCGTCGCGCCAGCTCAAATTCAGGCGCCAGGTATTGGTCGTCCGGCTGGTTGTCGACGACGGCGACAGTCCGCAATGGCGCGTCGCCGCGCTGCAGGCGCCACTCATCGCGGAACATGCCAATGAATGCAGCTTCGAGTCCCTGCAACCGCGCGGGTTCGCCGAAGAGGCGATCAACAGGCTCGCAGCAGCCCCGATGTGAGCGCACCGCAGCCGCGTGCAGGAACGCACCGCCCGCATTGGTGTTGATCTCGATCAAGCGTGGGCCAGCGGCGCCCATGTGGAAGTCGTAGCCCATGAATGCGCCTTGCGGACCGAAGGTGTGGCAGGCGATGGCGGGCGCTTTGGCCAGTGCCCACTTTTGATAACCGGGCAACGCGGCCACCCGATGCAGCGCGGCGACGCTGCGCTCGATGGCGATGTAGTCGTCGGCGGAGAGGAACACCGGCGTGGCCGAAAACAGGTGGGGATGGCTTGCCTCGCGATCGCGCGCGAATCCTGCGATTCCGAGACGATCGAGTTCGCTTGCAAGAAGTTCGGGCTGCAAGGTGCTGCACAGGCAACCAAAGTTCAGAGTGTCGGCCAGGTTCATCGGCGTGTCTTCTCAGGCGCAGACGGTGCGTGCGCGCGTCGTCGCCACCCCACATCTGGCACCTTGGCAGCAGTGCCGGGTGAGATAAGCGAGCAGCGCATCCATGCTGCCGAAGTTGGCCCGGTAAATCAGGTTGCGCCCGCGTGGCTCGCTGGTGGTCAATCCCGCATGGGTCAGTTCTTTCAAATGGAAGGACAGCGCACTGGGCGCCACGCCCAGCGCCTCGGCGAGCACGCCTGGCGTCAGCCCTTCAGGGCCGGCGATGACCAGCGCGCGAAAGGCCCGTAGCCGTTGAGCCTGCGCCAGCGCTGCGAGCGCCTTGACGGCTCCAGCTTCATCCACGGCTTGGCGTTTGGCTTTCATATTTCAATATTACTTGAAATATGAAAGCAACGCAAACGCCCTCAGCCGATGACCCGTCCGTCCTGTGTCAACATGCTTTGCGTCACATAGGCGCCGCCGCGCCGCCGCGGATCGTAAGCCACGCGGTAGCCGCCAACGTCGACGTTCGCACGCCGCTGAAAAGCCACCAATGCGCTCTGGCGCGTCAGGTTGCCATCGACTTCGTTCAGCACGTCGAACGTGTAGCGCGCGGCGATGAATCCCGCAAGACCAAGAGGTGTTGGCGGTTCATCGAAGAGCCGCCCCAGTACGTCGCGATAGGCACGCACGATCGGCAGGCTGGAGTTGACCATGGGCACTGCCTGCGTTGCGATCACTGGCGTGTTGCGACCGGCGCCCATCTGCATCAGGGTCTGCAAGTTAACGTCGGCCAGTGCGACAACGTAGCGCTGGCGGGTCTGTCGGTCCAGGCCCTGGGTGAATTGCACCAACTCGGGCGTGCCTCCGACGAAGAGCAGGATGGGGGGTGTGTTCTGGGTGAGCCGATGGCCCAGGCGCGACAGGTCCCCATTGGCGCGAAAATCGTGCAGCCTGACGTTGAGCGTGCCTGCGATGCGGCTGAGGTCTGCTTGGTAGGCAGAAAAGTCGGTTTCCGAGGCGTAGATCACCCCGATTTCCTGGACGCTCATCGCGGCGAGTGACTTCAGCGCATGGCCGATCTGCTCCTGACGCGCAGCGAATATCGGAAACGTGTTGTCGTCGACTTGAGTGCTGGAGTTCTGCAGCCACGGCGCGGCATGCGCGATGGCCATGCGCTCCTGTCTGAGCGTCGTGGTCACCAGCCCGGCAGCGCGGTCGCCTGCGGTGCCCGAGAGCGCGATGCATGCAGCGTTGTCCTTGACCGAGGCCACGGCCGCTTGCGCGCCGCTTGCACTACCGTCGAAATCGATCGACAGGTGCTGTACGGGCCGGCCGTGCAGCCCGCCCTTAGCGGTAATTTCCTGCCACGCGGCGCGGGAGCCAGTCAGAAAGTCCTTGGACACATCTTGTTGAGCAGGCGAGACGTCCACTATTTGCGCGATCGTGATGGTCCGTCCGGCGGTCTTGCCAGGCTGCGCGAACGATAGAGGGGCGCAAGCGAGCGCTCCCACGCCCAAGAGAACT
Source organism: Ramlibacter sp. (assembly GCA_046590315.1). Lineage (GTDB taxonomy): Bacteria > Pseudomonadota > Gammaproteobacteria > Burkholderiales > Burkholderiaceae_C > Ramlibacter. Next base: position 4,318 of record JBKJTX010000028.1, read on the forward strand.
TCCCGGCGATTGGGGATCGATGGAATCACTTTGCTTTAGCGGGCGGCTGGCGGCATGAGCACGCGATCGACGGTGTGCACCACGCCGTTGGTCGCCGCGAGGTCGGCGTGCTGGACCATCGCGTCCTCGACGGTCACGAATTCCCCGGCTTTCGACAAGGCAATGTTGGCACCGTGCGCTGTCTTGGCGCTGCCATTCTTGACTTCTGCCGCGACGAGCTTGGCGGGCAGCACGTGGTAGTTGAGCAAGGCCTTGAGCTTTGCCGGATCACGGGAAAGCTCGTCCATCGTTTTGGCGGGGACCGCTTTGAAGGCGTCGTTGGTAGGCGCAAAAACCGTGAACGGACCAGCCGCTTTGAGCGTGTCGGCCAAGCCCGCGGTTGCGACCAGGCGGCTCAAGGTGCTCAGCTCCGGATTGCCGGCAATGGTGTCGGCGACCGACACGGGAGGGGAGGCGTGAGTCGCACAGGCGGCGACGAAGGCGACGATCGAGGTGAGCAGCAAAATGCGACGTGGGGTCATTTTGGTTCTTCAGGTTGAGTTGAGTGCTGAGCTTAGGGAGCGCGCATGACATGTGCGTGACGAATCGACGACGATTCGATGACGAACCGGTGTCAAGGCAAGGCGGGGCCCAGTGGGGAGGGGTGTCACGGCCCTGTCACAAAACCTTCTTAGAGTCGCCTCAACGTTTCAACCATCCGAGGTGAATCCATGACCAAGAATCTGGCGATGATCGTCGGCGCCGTGCTCGCTTCGTTGACCGGAGCGGCCGGCGCGCAGGAAGTGACAGGTGCCGGCGCCACTTTCCCCGCTCCCCTGTACGCCAAATGGGCCTCCGACTACAACAAAGCGACCGGCGTCAAGATCAACTACCAGTCCGTGGGCTCGGGCGCCGGCATCAAGCAGATCGATTCAAAGACGGTCGCATTCGGCGCCTCCGACATGCCATTGAAGGACGAAGACCTCGCCAGGAAGGGCCAGCTGCAGTTTCCGACTGTGATCGGCGGTGTGGTGCCGGTGATCAACATCAAGGGCATCGCTCCCGGCCAGCTGAAGCTCAACGGCCAAGTGCTGGGCGACATCTATCTGGCCAAGATCACCAAGTGGAATGACCCGGCGATCAAAGCGCTGAACCCATCGCTCGCGCTGCCAGATGCCGCCATCGCGCCGGTGCGCCGCGCGGACGGTTCGGGCACGAGCTTCATCTTCACCAACTACCTCTCCAAGGTCAACCCGGAGTGGAAGGCCAAGGTCGGTGAAGGCACCGCGGTGAATTGGCCGGCCGGCGCGGGGGGCAAAGGCAACGAGGGCGTCGCCGCTTTCGTGGGCCGCCTGCCCAATTCCATCGGCTATGTTGAGTATGCGTACGTTAAGCAGAGCAAGATGACGTACGCATTGATGCAGAACGCCGCAGGCAACTTCGTCTCGCCGGACGACAATTCTTTCAAGGCGGCAGCGACCGGCGCCGATTGGAGCAAGAGCTTCTACCAGATCCTCACCAATCAGACGTGTAAGGACGCCTGGCCGCTGACCGGCGCCACCTTCATCCTGATGCACAAGGTGCAAGACAAACCGGCTGAAGCCACGGCGACGCTCAAGTTCTTCGAGTGGGCGTACAAGAATGGCGACAAGACCGCCGACGACCTCGACTACGTGCCCATGCCCGTCGCTGTGAAGGCCCAGATCGAGAAGGCCTGGGGCGAAATCAAGGACACATCGGGCAAGCCGATTCACGCGGTGAAGTAAGGCGATGTCGGCAGCCCTCACCCCAACCCTCTCCCAAAGGCAGAGGGAGCAAGACCGTCCGCGCACGTCTCCGCCTCCCGCACGGCGGGAGAGGGCGGGGGTGAGGGTCGCGGACCGCTTGTTCGCCTGGGCCGCGAAGGGCGCTGCTTTGCTGACCCTCGGATTGCTGCTGGCTATTCTGGCGTCGCTCGTTGCGGGTGCATGGCCCGCCATCCAGAAGTACGGCCTTGGCTTTCTGACTAACAGCGTCTGGGATCCTGTTAACGAAGAGTTCGGCGGCCTGGTAATGATCTACGGTACCGTCGCAACCTCGCTGATTGCGCTAGTGATCGCAGTTCCTGTGAGCTTCGGTATCGCCATCTTCCTCACCGAGCTATCTCCCGCTTGGCTCAAGCGACCGCTGGGCACGGCCATCGAACTGCTCGCGGCCGTGCCGTCGATCGTGTATGGCATGTGGGGCCTGCTGGTGTTCGGACCTATCCTTGCGACCTATGTGCAGGTGCCGCTTCAGGCACTGCTGGCGGGCGTTCCTTTTCTGGGCGCCCTGGTGTCGGGCCCGCCGGTGGGCATCGGCATCCTGTCGGCAGGAATCATCCTGGCCATCATGATCATCCCCTTCATCGCGTCGGTGATGCGTGACGTGTTCGATGTCACGCCGCCCATGCTGAAGGAATCCGCGTATGCGCTCGGCTCGACCACCTGGGAAGTCGTGTCGCGTGTGGTGTTGCCGTACACCAAAGCCGGTGTGGTCGGTGGCATCATGCTGGGCCTGGGCCGGGCGATCGGCGAAACCATGGCAGTGACCTTCGTCATCGGCAACTTCAACCAACTCGATTCGCTCTCGCTCTTTCAGGCCGCCAACAGCATCACCTCGGCTTTGGCCAACGAGTTTGCCGAGGCTGCGAATGGTTTGCACCAGGCCGCGCTGATCTACCTCGGCTTGGTGCTGTTCTTCATCACCTTCGTCGTGCTGGCGCTTTCCAAGTTGCTGCTCGCGCGCCTGCGGCGCGGCGAAGGCCTCAAGTCATGAGCACCAGCGCGAAGCTCATCGCGGTGGCCGGGGAGGCCGAACTGCGCGAACGCAAGTATGCCGCCCGCAAGCGGGTCAACCGGATCGCGCTCACGCTCTCGCTACTGGCCATGGCCTTCGGCGTTTTCTGGTTGGTGTGGATTCTTTGGGAGACGGTTCGGCAGGGAGTCGGCGGGCTGACCCTTGCGACGCTGACGCAGATGACGCCGCCGCCGAATGAAGCGGGCGGCATCGCGAACGCGATGTGGGGTTCATTCCTCATGGTGATGCTCGCAACCTTCGTCGGCACACCCGTCGGAATTCTGGCTGGAATCTACCTGGCCGAGTACGCCCTCAAGGGCTGGCTGGGTTCGCTGACGCGCTTCGTCAACGACATCCTGCTGTCGGCGCCGTCCATCGTCATTGGCCTGTTCGTCTACACCGTTGTGGTCGCGCGTTTCAAGCACTTCTCAGGTTGGGCGGGTGTGGTCGCGCTCGCGCTCATCGTCATTCCGGTAGTGATCCGAACCACGGAAAACATGTTGCAGCTCGTTCCTCCGGGGTTGCGCGAAGCGGCCTACGCACTGGGCGCGCCGAAATGGAAGGTCGTCACCAACATCACGTTGCGCGCCGCCCGCGCCGGCGTGGTAACGGGGGTGCTGCTGGCGGTCGCGCGCATTTCCGGCGAAACGGCGCCCCTGCTCTTCACCGCGCTGAATAACCAGTTTTTTACCTCCAGCCTGTCCGAGCCCATGGCGAGCCTGCCCGTGACAATTTTCAAATTCGCGATGAGTCCGTACGAGAACTGGCAGCAGCTGGCCTGGGCGGGCGTCTTCCTCATCACCACGGCCGTGCTCGGCCTGAACATTCTGGCCCGCGTGCTCACGCGCAGCCGGCACTGACCGACATGCAAACGACCTCTCCCAAAATATCGGTGCGCAATCTGGATTTCTACTACGGCCAGTTCCGCGCGCTGAAAGGCATCAATCTCGAGATTCCAGAGAAGAAGGTCACGGCCTTCATTGGGCCATCCGGCTGCGGCAAATCGACCCTGCTGCGCACCTTCAACCGCATGTATTCGCTCTATCCCGAGCAGCGCGCCGAGGGCGAGGTGCTGATGGATGGCGAGAACCTGCTGACATCAAAGAAGGATGTCGCCCTGATTCGCGCCAAAATCGGCATGGTGTTTCAGAAGCCCACCCCGTTTCCGATGTCGATCTACGACAACATCGCTTTTGGCGTCAAGCTGTTCGAGAATCTCTCCACGACGGACATGGACGACCGGGTCGAGTGGGCGCTGCGCAAGGCGGCGCTATGGACCGAAGTGAAAGACAAGCTGCAGCAATCGGGCGCGGGCCTTTCCGGCGGCCAGCAGCAGCGCCTGTGCATCGCGCGCGGCATCGCCATCAAGCCGGAAGTGCTGTTGCTAGACGAGCCCTGCTCGGCGCTCGATCCGATCTCCACCGGCAAGATCGAGGAGCTGATTGCGGAACTGAAGAGCGACTACACGGTGGTGATCGTCACGCACAACATGCAGCAGGCTGCGCGTTGCAGCGACTACACGGCCTACATGTACTTGGGCGACTTGATGGAAGTGGGCGCAACCGACCAGATCTTCTTCAAGCCACGCCGCAAGGAGACCGAAGACTACATCACAGGAAGGTTCGGATAGTGCTCATGCCCGACAAGCATCTCTCAACCCAGTTCGACAGCGAGCTGAACGGCGTTTCCTCCCGTGTGATGGAGCTGGGCGGCTTGGTCGAATCGCAGATTCGCGAAGCGGTTTATGCGCTGTCGCAGTACAACGCAGAGTCGGCGGCACGCGTCATCGAGATCGAAGCGCGCGTCAACGCCATGGAAGTGGACATTGACCGGGAGCTGTCGATGATCATCGCGCGCAGGCAGCCGACGGCGCGCGACCTGCGCCTGCTGATGGCCATTTCCAAGACGACCGCCAACCTGGAGCGGGTGGGCGACGAAGCCGAGAAGATCGCGCGCATGGTGTTGGCGATCATCGACAAGAATGCAGCGATGCGCGCACTGCCCTCGTCTGAGCTCAGCGTGGCGGCCGACCTCGCTTCGGGGCTGCTGCGCAAAGCGCTGGACGCGTTTGCCCGCCTCGACACCAGTGCGGCCGTTGCCATCATGAAAGAAGACGACGCCATCGACCGAGAGTTCGACGGTTTCGTGCGCAAGCTCATCACGTACATGATGGAGGACCCGCGTACCATTTCGGCCAGCCTGGACCTGCTGTTCGTCGCCAAGGCGATCGAGCGCATCGGCGACCACGCCAAGAACATTGCGGAGTTCATCATCTACATCGTGAAGGGCGCCGACGTGCGCCATACTTCGATGGAGCACATCGAATCCGCATTGAAAACATGACCCAGAAATGAACGCCCATCCCCGCGTCCTGATCGTCGAAGACGAGCCCTCCATCGCCGAGCTGATCGCGGTCAACCTGCGGCACAACGGCTTTCAACCGGTGTGGGCGGAGGACGGCACAGCGGCACAGCGCGAACTCGATGCGGTGCTGCCGGATGCGATCCTGCTGGACTGGATGCTCCCCGGTCAGACCGGCCTTGCCCTGGCCCGCAAGTGGCGCAGCGACGTGCGCACCAAAGGGATCCCCATCCTGATGCTCACGGCGCGCGGCGACGAGCCCGACAAGGTGGCCGGTCTGGATGCCGGCGCTGACGACTACATCACCAAGCCGTTTTCCACGCAGGAGATGTTGGCGCGTATTCGGGCTGTGCTGCGCCGCCGCGCTCCGGAGAACGTGAGCGACAGCGTGACCATCGACGGCCTTGCGCTCGATGCCTCTACGCACCGAGTCACCTGGCTGGGCCAACCGCTCAAACTGGGCCCGACCGAATTCAAACTGTTGCACTACCTCATGAAACATGCCGAGCGGGTACACAGCCGCCCGCAATTGCTCGACAAGATCTGGGGCGACCATGTCTTCATCGAGGAGCGAACGGTGGACGTCCACATCAAGCGCCTGCGCGAATCGCTGGGCGACGCGGGCGCCATGGTGGAGACCGTGCGCGGTGCCGGGTACCGGCTTGCGGCGAAAGCCTGAGCTGGTAACGTAGCGGGATGCCCTGGCGACCCATACTTTTCTTGCTGGCGTGCTGCGCAGGCGGTGCGGCCGCCGCTGTGATGTTTGGAATGGACTACGCGGCGCTGGGTGTGTTGGCGATGGTCGTCGCAGGGCTAGCGCTGGAGCGAACCAGGGAGCAGCGGCTGCTTGCGGCACTTCGCAGCGATTCGCTCCATGCGTTGCCGGTGCGCGCGGCAGGCGTGTGGGGCGAGATTGCGCAACGCTTCAACCGGCTCCTGCGCGCGCGTGACGAGCGCCTGCGTGAGAGCCAGGCGCGGTTGCAGGAATTCCTGGTCGCGCTCGCAACATCGCCCAATGGCGTGGTGCTGTTGGACGAGAGCGGCCGGATCGAATGGTGTAACCAGACTGCGGCCGATCATTTCGGTTTCGACGCGCAACGCGATCAGCTGCAGTACATCGGTAACCTGGTGCGCGACCCGTTGTTCGCGGGGTATATGGCGTCGTGGAACTACAGCCACGACGTGGTGCTGACGGTCGCGGCCCCGGGGTCCGCGCCCTTGAAGTTGTCGGTGCAAGCGCATCCCTACGCAGGCAACCGCAGGCTGGTCCTCAGCCGCGACGTCACGGCCGTGGAACAGGCGGAGGCGATGCGTCGGGACTTCGTCGCGAACGTGTCGCATGAAATTCGCACCCCGCTCACCGTGCTGGCGGGCTTTGTGGAGACGCTGCAGAACCTTCCGCTGGAAGTCGAGGACCGTAGCCGCTATCTTGGTCTCATGGCGCAGCAAGCGCGCCGCATGCAGACGCTGGTGAACGACCTCCTGACCCTCTCGCGCCTGGAGGGCAGCCCGCTGCCAGGTGTCGGTGACTGGACGCCGTTGCGAATGCTCACGGCGCAATGCGAGGAGGAAGCGCGCTCCCTCTCGCTCCTTTTGGCGCCGACCCTCCCGCATGAACTGGTGTTCGAACCGGCGCCGGAGATCGAAATATCCGGGTCCCAGAGCGAGTTGCAAAGCGCGATGTCCAACCTGGTCAGCAACGCGGTGCGCTACACCCCCCCCGGCGGGCGCATTGAAGCAATGTGGCGCCCACTCTCCGGGGGCCGAATTGAGTTCGTCGTGCACGATGCCGGCCCCGGCATCGCCGCAGAGCACATCGCGCGCCTGACCGAGCGCTTCTACCGGGTCGACCGCAGCCGTTCGCGCGAGACGGGCGGGACGGGATTGGGCCTGGCAATCGTCAAGCACGTGCTGCAGCGGCATGGGGCGGAGCTGCGCATAGAAAGCGTGCCGGGTGCGGGTTCGACGTTCGCGATTCAGTTTCCGTCGGTGCGGCTGCGTTCGCCGGTCAACCGGGAACGCGCCGGGCATGAACAGCCCGCCATAGCAGCGCCATGAAGATGAGGGCGTTGAGCGCGAGTGCTGCCGCCCCCGCGGACCAGAAGGCAGTTGGAGCGCCCAGCGGCGGATGTCCAGCGACGCCGCGATAAGCCAGCATGTAGCCGCCGCCGAGGCCGGCCCCCCACAGCAGCACGCAATAGACCACCAAAGGTGCAGTGGCGATGCGGTAGCTGCGCAGCACGAAAGCGCACACGCCCTGGATGGCATCGGCGAAGTGGTACACGGCCACCCACAGCAGCAGACCGGCCGCTAGCGTCACGACCTGCTGGTCGTTGGCGTAAAGGGATGCAATCCAATGATGGCCGCCGAAGACGATGAGGGCCGACGCGCCGGCGGCCAGCAGCGCGAGTCTGAATCCCGAGCGCAGCGCGAGCCGCGCCATCCGCTCATCCGACGCGCCCAGCCAGTAGCTGACGCGTGCACTGGTGGCAATGCCAAGTGACAGGGGCGCCATGTACAGCAAGCCGGTGAGGTTGGCCGCAATCTGGTGGCTGGCCGACGCGATGGTTCCCATCCGCGCGATGAACACGGCCATGAGTGTGAAGGACGTGACTTCAACCATGATCGACAGCCCGGTAGGAACGCCCAGGCGAGCGAAGCTTCGGATAGCGGGCCAGTCCGGCTTTTCCATCCGCTGCCAGATGGCATACGGCCGATACAACGGCTGGGTACGCAGCAGCCAAATCGCCGCCGCCAGCATGAAGCCGTACACGACCAATGTGGCCCAGGCGCAGCCGGCCACGCCGAGCGAAGGCAGGCCGGCGCCACCAAAGACGAACCAGATCGTGAGCGGCACCTTCAGCGCGATGGAGCCGAGTTGCAGCCATGTCACCAGCAGCGGCTTGCCCAGGCTCTGGTTCAGCGTAGCGAACATGCGGAACAGCAACGCGGCGGGCAAGGCCGCCGCGAGTACATGCAGGTAACTTGCCACCGGTGCTTGGAGCTCAGTCGGAACCTCTGCCCAGCGCAGCACCGGCCCCGGAAACAGCAGCGCCGCGATGCCTACGGCCATGGTGACTATGCACAGGTACAAGCCTTGCCGCACGGATCGACCGAGCTGCGGCCCATCTCCGGCCCCCCGCAGCTCAGCCCACACCGGCAACTGCGCCTGCAGCACACCCATCAGCGCAACGAAAACACTTACGTACAAGGCCGCGCCAACCGACAGAGCGGCCAACGCCTCGTTGGCGAATCGGCCGGCCACGATGGTGTCGGTGACGCCGGCGGCCATCACGGCCAGCTGGCCCACCAGCACCGTTCCAGCATGGCGGGCGATGATCCTGAGTTCCGTCACGGGCGGGCGGCCCTTCGAAACAGCAGTACGTTCTCGTCGGTGTCGGACGGCCGGCGGATGCTCGCCACGAGCTTCCAGCCGCGCATGTCGAGCGCAATCGGGGCGGCCGGCGCGAATGGCGCAGCCACCAGCAGCCAAGGGCATTGCTGCTGACGCATGGCAAGCCGCAGGTCCATGCCACCATGGTAAATAAAGGCCGTGCGTTGGGCACGGTTCAAGCCAAGCTCTTCGACGCAGCCGGCCTGGTCCATCTGCTTTTGCACGTTGCGCACCAGGGGCCCGTAGCTGCGGGCGAAATTGAGCACCGGCAACCACAACGTCATCATCAGCAACCAGCACAGCGCGGCGCCCGCTGCCGGAAGCACGAGGCTCTTCCAGATCTCGTGGCGATTGCGACGCGTCCGCCAGCGCACCAACCAGGCCCATGCGAGGGTGGCCGCCAATGCGGCGGCGAACGCGACGATCGAAAAGCTGGGCTCGAAGCCCGGTGCGAGTCGCGCAATGTTGGCTGCGGGCTTCGCCGGCACACCGGTTTGCATCGACAGCCAGATGACCCAGATCACGACCGCACAGCCGCTGAAGAAGAGCAACGTGAACCAATCGATCAGTGCGGCTACGCTTCGCCGTAACGTCGGGAGCGCGAACGCCGCGAGCGCCGCGAGCGCGGGCAAGGCGAGAAGCAGCGATCGATCGGAAGATGGCGTCATCCAGGTGGTGCCGAGCGCCACCACGACGAACCACAGCGGTAAGGCCACGTGGCGGCTGGTCAGCTGCCGTCGCCAGCGCCACAGCGTCCACAGCGCCAAGGGCCAAGCGGGCCAAGTGAACCAGAGCATGAGGCGTCCGAGCGGGCGCCAGTCGCGCGCCAACCAGGTCTCACTCACGCGCCAATGCCACAAACCCAGCCACCACGCCAAGACGCCTGCCCCCACGGCCGCCGCGGCGAGGATCGCAGCCGCCTGCCACGGCGTCGCCTGGCGCGGCTCATCGCCGGGTACCTCGCGGTCGAGCAAAGTGCAGGCGACACCGCCTGCGGCGAACAGCATCGCCATTGCTGGTGCACCGCTGAGTGCGAGGCCGGTCAATCCGGCAAGCACGGCCGGGCCCGCGGCGGCCGGCCGCAGGGTGAGCGCAGCCATGCCATAGAACGCGAGCGCTGTGAACGCGAGCTGCGCGAGAGAGGGCGTGGTCTCGTGCGAGAACTGCGCTAGCCCGAGGCATGCGATGAGGGCGAGTAGTCCGCCATCGGCCATGGCACGCGCGTAGTCCGTCGTATTGGCTTCTCCGCCAAATGCGAAGGGCACCGGCTGCGCGCGTGGACTGCGGGCCAGGGAGTAGACGCCATACCAGGTGGCGGTGAGTGTCAACACGAGCAGCAGCGCGAATGGCACCCGCGCGGCGAAGTCTTGCGGTATCCAGGCGGGGGCCGCTTGAATCGCCCAGGCGCCCAGCCAATAGGGCAGCAAGGCATCGTGCTCGGGTTGCTGGCCCAGCAGTGCGGGCGCAAGCCAGGAGACGCTGCCGCGCGCGAGCTCGAACATCTGGCCGAAGCCGCTGATGTCCGCGCTTTTCCAGGGCTCGCGGCCGACGAAGCCCGGCACGACATAGGCCAGGCAGAACAGGAGTAGGGCGATCCGCGGCAGACGCCGGGCTGCGTCCTGGGTGACGATCGCTGGGGTGGGTTGATTCACGCGGCCGATTATGAAGCGGGCAAGACAAAGGGCAGCGCGGTCACCCGGGCTGCCCTTGGCGGCAAGAAAAGCGGTGCTTACTTGGCGGCGGTTTCGGTTTCGGCTTCGGTTTTGGGCTCAATCTTGGCTTCATCGGCCTTGCCCTTGCCGAACTTCTTGAAGAACTTGTCGACCCGGCCGCCCATGTCGTTCACCGACTTCTGGGTACCGGTGTAGAAGGGGTGCGATTCGCTCGAGGTGTCCAGCTTGAAGAGGGGCAGCTCGCGGCCGTCGTCGGTCTTCCCCATTTCCTTGGTTTGCACGCAAGAACGCGTGACGAACTTGAAGCCGTTGGACAGGTCCACGAACATGACGTCGCGGTAGCTGGGGTGAATGCCTTCTTTCATGATCTTCCTTGGGGGTCAGGTGCGGCAGCCGCGCCGGACGATTCCGGGGCACTTTCCGCTGCAAAGCCTGCAATTATACATAGCAATCAAGAACGAACTCGCGACCGGGCATTCCAGCCGGGGTACCCTCGTGGCCAGCATGTTGGGCTCGGCCCACACGTTCAAGGGCGACACGCAGCGGAAGCCAGCATCACTTCGGGCATGGCGATCGCGGCGGCGGTGACGCCCACGAGCATCGCTGCTGCCATCGCGCTGATCGGCGTGAGCGACGGGTTGAGCCTGTACTGACCTGATGGCTCGCGGTTCAGCCGCCGCGTCGCATCATGTCGAAGAACTCAACGTTGCTCTTGGTGGCTTTCATGGACTTCAGCACCATCTCCATCGCCTCGATTTCGTCCATGTTGTACATGAACTGTCGCAGGATGCGGGTCTTCTGGAGAATCTCGGGGGCCAGTAGCAACTCCTCGCGGCGGGTGCCCGAGCGATTGAGCTGGATCGACGGGAACACGCGCTTTTCGTAGAGCCGGCGGTCCAGGTGGATTTCGCTGTTGTCGGTGCCCTTGAACTCCTCGAAGATCACTTCGTCCATCCGGCTGCCGGTGTCCACCAGCGCGGTGGCGATGATCGTCAGCGAGCCGCCTTCTTCGACATTGCGCGCCGCGCCCAGGAAGCGCTTGGGGCGCTGCAGCGCGTTGGAGTCGACACCGCCGGTCAGGACCTTGCCCGATGACGGCACCACGTTGTTGTAGGCGCGGGCCAGTCGGGTGATCGAGTCC
>JBKJTX010000082.1:0-2652 GCA_046590315.1 Ramlibacter sp.
ATTAACCAGGTGTCGGGCCAGGCGCAGGAATCAGCCCAGGTGGCGCGCCAATCGCTGGTAGCCGCCGAGTCGGGTCTGGCTGCGGTACAGAACGCGATTGGCGGCATGAACTCCATCCGCGACCAGATCCAGGACACGTCCAAGCGGATCAAGCGCCTGGGCGAATCGTCCCAGGAGATTGGCGAAATCACCGAGTTGATCTCCGACATTACCGAGCAGACGAACGTGCTGGCTCTGAACGCTGCCATCCAGGCGGCGTCTGCAGGCGAAGCTGGCCGGGGTTTTTCTGTGGTGGCCGAAGAAGTGCAGCGACTGGCCGAACGCTCCGCGGACGCCACGCGCCAGATCTCGGCGCTGGTGAAGGCCATTCAGACCGACACGCAGGATGCCGTGGCCGCTATGGAACGATCCACGCAGGGCGTGGTGGAAGGGGCCAAGCTGTCCGACAACGCCGGTACCGCGCTGACCGAGATCGACCAGGTGTCGCGCCGTCTCGCCGAACTGATTGAGCAGATCTCGGCGTCCGCATCCAAAGAAGCCGAGTCCGCCAACGTGGTGGCGGGCAACATCCAGCACATTTTCGCGGTGACGGAACAAACCGGAGAGGGCACGCGATCCACGGCCCAACAGGTGCGCGAGCTCTCGCGCATGGCCGAGGAACTGCGCCAATCGGTGTCGCGGTTCAAGATCGCCTAAAGTAATGACCCACCCCCGAAGCGCCTTCGCCGCCTCCCCCTCAAGGGGGCGCCACCAGCGGCCCGGCAAAGCCGGCTCCGCGGTGGCCCCCGCACTGCAATGCACGGGTGAGTAATGGAGCCAACCGACATCGATCTGGCAACCAACGACCTGGGCCCGCTGGCCTGGGTGCTGGACGAGCTGCGCAAGTCCCTCGACTCCGCCTCGGCGGCGTTGCGCCGCTTTGTGCGCGACACGGGCCTGGCGCGCGGCACCGACATGGCGTCGGTGGACGGCGGCCAGCTGCGCATCGCGCGCCAGCAACTGCACCAAGCGGTCGGCGCGCTCGAGATGGTCGGCCTGGGGGCCCCTGCGCACATGCTGAAGTCGATGGAAGCGGCGGTGCAGAAATTCATCGAGAAGCCCGATCTGTGCAGCGAAGCCGCGGCGGCAAAGGTCGAGCGAGCCGGCTTCGCGCTCACTGAATACCTCGAAGGCGTCTTGCTTGGCAAGTCGGCCTCGTCGGTCGCGCTCTTCCCCCAATACCGCGACACGCAAGAGCTGGCGGGCGCCGATCGCATCCATCCCGCCGACCTGTGGTCGCTCGAATGGCGCTGGAACGACCCCCAAACTCACACCCCGGCGCAAGCCGTGGTGTACGACCCGGCGGTGCGCTCCAAGTTGGACCAAACGGTACTGCGGCTGGTGAGGACTGGCGACACTGAAGCTGCGGGCGAACTTGCGACGATCAGCCTCTCGTTGGCTGCCACGCAGACCGCGCGTCAACCGAAGATCTTCTGGAAGATTTGCGCCGCCTTTTTCGAAGCAATGGGTCTCGGGCTGTTGCCGTTGGACATTTACGTCAAGCGCGCCGCCTCGCGGATCCTGATGCAATACGCGGCCCTGGCCAAGGGCGAACTCGGCGTGTCCGACCGCCTTGCCCAAGACCTGGTCTTCTTCTGTTCGCAAGCCGTGCCGGCCAACCTTGCCGACGCGCCGGCACTCGCGGCAGCGCGGCAGGCTTGGGGCCTGGCGCGTTTTACGCCCGTCGACTACCAAACCCCTCAGTACGGCCGTTTCGACCCGGTGCTGCTGGCGCAGGCGCGCAAGCGTATTGTCATCGCCAAGGAAACATGGTCGGGCCTGTCTGGCGGCGATGCCAACAAGATCAAGGGCGTGGCCGACCAGTTCCACCTGGTGAGCGATTCGCTGGTGAAGCTGCATCCGCCGAGTGCGCCGCTCGCGCGGGCCCTCACCCACGTCATCGACGCCATCGTGCGCACCGCGCGTGCGCCCAGCGCGGAGGTCGCGATGGAAGTCGCGACCGCAGTGCTGTACCTGGAAGCCGCGTTCGAAGACCTCGATCCCGCCGATGTCCAGCTCGCCGCGCGCACCGCGCGTTTGGCGCAGCGGCTCGACACCGTGCGCCAGGGTGGCCAGCCGGAAGCGCTGGAGCCGTGGATGGAGGAGCTGTATCGCCGCGTGAGTGACCGCCAGACCATGGGGAGTGTGGTGGGCGAGTTGCGCGGAACGCTTGGAGAGCTGGAAAAGCTGCTGGACCAGTTCTTCCGCAACCTTCAGGACAAGACTCCGCTGCGCGACGCGCCCGGCCATCTTTCGCAGATGAGGGGCGTGCTCTCAGTGCTGGGCCTGGACCAGGCCGCGCAGGCCGTGTTGCGCATGCGCGAGGCGGTCGAAGAGATCATGGTCAACGAGATCGACGAGGCGCACGCGCGCGGCGCCGGCACTTTCGACAAGCTTGGCAACAACCTGGGCGCGCTTGGTTTCCTGATCGACATGCTCAACTATCAGCCGGCGCTGGCTAAAAAGCTGTTCGTGTATGACGACAGCACTGGCGAGCTGCGGCCGCTGATGGGCCGTGTTGGGCACACGCAGGCGTACGCGGATTCCGGCATGGCGGCGCTCACCCAGGAAGTCGATTCGGTCGTCAGCGGCATGGCGCCGCTTGCTTCGACC
>JBKJTX010000188.1:0-4986 GCA_046590315.1 Ramlibacter sp.
CGAAGACGAGCAGCAAAGCGTGCTGACGGCGACCGTCAACGGATACGGCAAGCGCACACCCATCGCCGAATACACGCGCCACGGCCGCGGCACCAAGGGCATGATCGCGATCCAGCAAACGGAGCGCAACGGCAAGGTCGTCGCCGCCACCCTGGTCCATGCTGACGACGAGATCATGCTGATCACCGACAAGGGCGTGCTGGTTCGCACGCGGGTCAGCGAGATCCGAGAACTTGGCCGAGCGACCCAAGGTGTCACGCTGATCGGCCTGGACGAAGGCTCCAAGCTGAGCGGCCTGCAGCGGATCGTGGAGAACGACGCCCAGGCAGCCGAAGGTGAAGACGTTCCCGCCGGCGATGCCGAATGAAGAAGGACCTCGCTCAGCTGCGCGTAGAGATCGACGCGATCGACCGTGAACTGTTGGGAGTCTTGAATCGGCGGGCGACGCTCGCCAACGAAGTCGGCGAACTGAAGCGGGCGGAAGGCTCGCCCGTATTCCGACCCGAGCGCGAGGCCCAGGTGATCAACGGATTGCAGGCGACCAATCCGGGACCGCTGAAGGAAGGCAACGTCGCGACCATCTGGCGCGAGATCATGTCGGCTTGCCGGGCGATCGAATCGCCGCAGCGCGTGGCGTACCTCGGCCCGGCCGGCACTTTCAGTGAACAGGCTGCCGTCCAGTTTTTCGGCTCCAGCATCGAGCATGTGCCTTGCGTCAACTTCGACGAAGTGTTCCACGCCGCGACAGCGGGCACCGCCGATTTCGGCGTGGTGCCGGTGGAGAACAACAGCGAGGGCGTGGTGACGCGCTCGCTCGACCTGCTGCTCAATTCGCCGCTTCACATCGTCGGCGAGATCAGCCTGTTGGTGCGGCACCACCTGCTGCGCCTGTCCGCATCCCTCGACGGTGTGGAGGTCGTGCTGGCCCATCCGCAAGCGCTGGCGCAGTGCCAGGGTTGGCTCAACAAGCACCTGCCCAAGGCCGAGCGCCGAGCGGTTTCCAGCAATGCCGAAGGCGCCCGCCTCGCTGCCGGCAACCCCGCGTGGGCCGGCATCGCCAGCGAGCGAGCCGGCAGCCAGTTCGGCCTGTATGTGGCGGCTCACGCGATTCAGGACGACGCCTTTAATCGCACGCGGTTCGCCGTCATCTGTCTGCCGCAGGTGCTGCAAGCGCCACAGGCCTCCGGCCGTGACTGCGTCAGCGTGGTCGTCTCGGTTCCCAACAAGCCTGGCGCAGTCCACGATATCCTGGTTCCGCTCAAGCAGCATGGCGTTTCGATGACGCGTTTTGAATCGCGGCCCGCACGCTCGGGCCAATGGGAATACTATTTCTACATCGACATGCAGGGCCACCCGTCCCAACCTCACGTCGCCGCGGCGCTGGCGGACTTGCAATCCCTTTGCGCTTTCTACAAAGTTCTGGGCACGTACCCCATAGCGGAATGACCCCCACGCTTCTCACTTCGCTCAGTCTTTATGTCAGGCACACATGTTTGAGCAGCTAGGTTTAATAGGATGCGGCCTCATGGGCGGGTCCTTCGCACTCGCCCTCAAACGCGCCGGCCTGGTCAAGCGTGTCGTTGGCTACAGCAAATCGCCCTCCACCACACAGCGCGCGCTGTCCATGGGCGTCATCGACGTCGAAGCCCCTTCGGCGCTGCTCGCCGTGTCGGGGGCCGACATCGTGCTGCTCGCCGTGCCGGTCTCGGCCACTGAAGCCACGCTGAAGGCGATCAAGCACCTGGTCACCAAAGACATGCTGATCATGGACGTCGGCTCGACCAAGCGCGACGTCATCGACTCCGCGCGCCGCGTGCTGCGCGACCACATCGGCTCGTTCGTGCCGTGTCATCCGATCTCGGGCAAGGAAGTCTCGGGCGTCGAGCATGCCGACCCGGACCTCTACACCGGCAAGCAGGTCATCCTGACCCCGATCGATCGCACCAGCCCCACGCAAATGCAGAACGCCATCCAGGTCTGGGAAGGCATCGGCTGCAAAGTGCTGAAGATGACGCCGGACGACCACGACGCGGCCTTCGCCGCCGTGAGCCATCTGCCCCATCTCATCGCTTTCGCGCTCATCAACGGCATTGGATCGCAGGACAACGGCAAGGACTTCTTGTCGCTGGCGGGCCCGGGCTTTCGCGACTTCACACGCATCGCCGCGAGCGAACCCAAGATGTGGCGCGATATTTTGCTGGCCAACCGGCAGGAGTTGCTCGCGCAATCCAAAATCTTTCAGCGCACGCTTCAAGCCATGGAACTGATGATCGAAAGCGGCAACGCTGAGGCGCTGGAAGGGGTGATTGGACAGGCGAGCCAGACGCGTGCACAGTGGCGCATGGGATCGTCCAAGAAACCATGATGCGCGCTCCGGTACGCGCGGAGCCGGCCTGATGTTCTCCACCGCTTTCCTCGACATTCCCCCACTCGAAAGCGCAGGCGGCGCGGTGGTGCTGCCCGGCTCCAAAAGCATCTCCAATCGCGTCTTGCTGCTCGCCGCACTTTCCGCCGGCACCACGACGGTCCATGATCTGCTCGACTCGGACGACACGCGCGTGATGTTGGACGCGTTGCGCGCGCTGGGTTGCGGTGTGCAGCACAGTGGCACCTCGCTCCGGGTCACTGGCCTCGGCGGGCAAGCGCCGGCCTCGCACGCACGCCTCTTCCTCGGCAATGCCGGCACCGCGATGCGCCCGCTCACTGCAACGCTCGCGCTGATCGGCGGCGAATTCGAGCTGAGCGGCGTGGCCCGCATGCACGAACGCCCGATCGGCGATTTGGTCGACGCCCTGCGCCAGCTCGGGTGCCGGATCGATTACCTCGGCGTCGCGGGCTACCCGCCGCTCGCCATTCACCCGCCGCACCTCGTGATGGACAAGCCGATACAGGTGCGCGGTGACGTTTCCAGTCAGTTTCTTACCGCACTGTTGATGTCCCTACCGCTCGTTGCGGCGCACCGAGCTACCACCGCAGGCGGCATCGTGATCGAAGTCGTGGGCGATCTCATTTCCAAGCCCTATATCGAGATCACGCTTAATTTGCTGGCGCGCTTCGGCATTCAGGTCGGACGCGAAGGCTGGCACCGATTCACGATTCCCGCCGGCAGCCGGTATAAGTCGCCCGGCGACATCCATGTCGAAGCCGATGCCTCGTCGGCCAGCTATTTCGTTGCGCTGGGGGCGATTGCTGCCGGGGCGACCCCATTGCGGATCGAGGGCGTGGGCGAAGACTCCATCCAAGGCGACATCCGATTCATCGATGCCGCCCGTGCGATGGGCGCGCGCGTCAAAGGAAGCCCCAATGCACTTGAAGTCTCGCGGGGTGCTTGGCCACTGAAAGCCATTGACCTCGACTGCAACCACATCCCCGACGCCGCCATGACGCTGGCGGTCATGGCGCTGTACGCCGAGGGTCCCAGCACCTTGCGCAACATCGCCAGCTGGCGCGTGAAGGAGACCGACCGGCTAGCCGCAATGGCCGCGGAACTGCGCAAGCTCGGTGCTGGTGTGGATGAAGGCGCTGACTTCATTCGCGTGACCCCACCCGCTAAATGGACACCCGCCAGCATCCAAACCTATGACGACCACCGGGTCGCGATGTGCTTTTCGCTAGCCGCCTTCAATCCAGCGGGCGTTCCGGTGCGCATTGAAGACCCCAGGTGCGTCGCCAAGACTTTCCCCGACTACTTCGAGGCGTTGTTCTCCGTGGTGGCGACGGCGGCGCCTCGCGTTCCGGTCATCTGCGTCGATGGCCCCACGGCTTCCGGCAAGGGAACGCTGGCGTCCGAAGTGGCGAGTAAGCTCGGCTACCACTACCTGGACTCCGGCTCGCTCTACCGCATCACGGCGTTCGCGGCCAAGCGGGCCGGGCTGGAACTGGATGTGGCCCACGAACACAGCATCGCGCGGATGGCCGAACAGCTGCCGATCCGCTTTAAAGAGGGTCGCGTCCTGCTCGGCGAGCAAGATGTGACCGAGCAAATACGGACCGAAGAAGCCGGGATGAACGCATCAAAGGTGTCGGCTCTGCCCGCGGTTCGCACCGCGCTGGTGGCGTTGCAGCAGAGCTTTCGCCGCTTGCCTGGCTTGGTAGCCGACGGGCGCGACATGGGAACCGTCATCTTCCCCAACGCCGCCATGAAGATCTACCTCACGGCCAGCGCTGGCCAACGCGCAGAGCGGCGGCATAAGCAATTGATTTCAAAGGGGATTTCAACTACAATCGATGCTCTTCGCGCAGACCTGGAAGCGCGCGACCTGCGGGATTCATCCCGTCCCGTCGCACCTCTCAAGCCCGCCGAAGACGCACTCCTGCTGGATAACTCGAGCCAATCGGTTGAAGAATCGGTGGCGGAGGTGCTCGATTGGTGGGAGAGCAAACAGCCTTTCAAATCCGTTTGAGAGGCTGAAGGGTCCCACCTCGCCCCTCTCGCGCGACAGCGCCCAGGCGATGTGGGTTGTTCAATTCAACCGCGGCCCCAAGCCGCAAACGCAAGCCGTCCCAGCCCTAAAAACATCTGCAATTGTGCCGATGGAAACCTGTGCGACGTGCAAGGAAAACTGAATGTCTGACTCCATGGAATCTTTTGCCTCGATGTTCGAGGAATCGCTGCAGCGCTCTGAAATGCGCACCGGCGAAGTCATCACCTCCGAAGTGGTGCGTATAGAGCACAGCTTTGTCGTCGTCAACGCCGGCCTCAAGTCCGAAGCGTATGTGCCGATCGACGAATTCAAAAATGACAAGGGCGAAATCGAAGTCCAGGTGGGCGATTTCGTCTCGGTGGCCATCGACGCCATCGAAAACGGTTATGGCGACACCATCCTGTCGCGTGACAAGGCCAAGCGTCTCGCGTCTTGGATGAGCCTGGAGAAGGCCCTGGAATCCGGCGAATTCGTCACCGGCACCACCAGCGGCAAGGTCAAGGGCGGTCTCACGGTGCTCGTGAACGGCATCCGCGCCTTCCTGCCCGGCTCGCTCATCGAC
>JBKJTX010000373.1:0-4313 GCA_046590315.1 Ramlibacter sp.
GCGGGCGGCTACGGCAACCGCATGGAGGACACGGTGCAGGTTCAGGTCAATACGTTCAAGGTGGCGACGCACTACGCGAGCCGCTGGCAGAATCGGTCGCGATGAGTCATACAGCCCCAGCCAAACCGCAGCCTGAAGCGCGCAGCGCATTTCGCATTTTCCGCACCATCAGCACGCGCTGGATGGACAACGACCCCTATGGGCACGTCAACAACGTCGTCTACTACAGCTGGTTCGACACCGTGGTGAACGCCCACCTGATCGAGCAAGGCGCACTGGATGTCGAACATGGCGCCACCATCGGTCTTGTGGTCGAGACGCAGTGCAACTATTTTTCTTCCATCACGTTTCCGCAGACGGTTGAGGCCGGCCTGCGCGTGGCGCATATGGGCAAGTCCAGCGTGCGCTATGAAGTCGGCCTGTTCGCCAAGGGCGAAGCGCTGACCGCGGCCAAGGGGCATTTCATCCATGTGTACGTGGACCGCGAAAGGCGCCGGCCCACCCGACTGCCCGACAAGCTCATATCCGTTCTGGAGGCTCTCAAGTGACCGTTTCCCAAGTCAGCACCGTGATCGAGCACGCACCAAGCGTTGAAGCTGCGATCGAGAGCCGCTTCTCGGCGCGCGCATTCCTGCCAACGCCGGTGTCTCGCGAAACCATCGCCGACATTTTGCGCGTCGCGAGCCGCGCCCCGTCGGGCACCAACTGTCAGCCCTGGAAGGTGTATGTGCTTCAGGGGGCGAGTCGCGATAGCCTGGTCGAGAAGGTCTGCGCCGCGCACGACGCCATCTATGCCGACCCGGCGCTCGCGGTTCAATACCGCGAGGAATACGACTACTACCCCGAAAAGTGGGTCTCCCCTTACATCGACCGGCGCCGCGAGAACGGCTGGGGCCTGTACGGCCTGCTCGGCATCACCAAGGGCGAAAAGGAGAAGATGCACGCGCAGCATCAACGCAATTACAGGTTCTTCGATGCGCCCGTGGGGTTCATGTTCACGCTCGACCGGGTGATGGGGCGAGGCTCGCTGGTCGACTACGGCATGTTCATGCAGAGCATCATGGTCGCTGCGCGCGGGCGCGGTTTGCACACATGTCCGCAGGCGGCCTGGAACGGCTTCGGCAAGATCATCCTGCCGCACATCGGCGCGGGGCCGGATGAAATGCTGGTTTGCGGGATGTCTTTGGGTTATGCGGCCGAGTCAGCGAAGGTCAACGGCTTTCACACGCCGCGAGTTCCAGTGCAGGAGTTCACGCGCTGGCTGGATTGAAACCCGTGCGGTTTCAAGACTTTTCGAGCCGATGGTCCGGGTTGCGGCGCTCGAAGGTCTCCACCTGGCGCTCCGCTTCGTCCTTGGCAATGCCGTGGCGCTGCTGAATGCGCCCTAGCAGTTGATCGCGCTTGCCGGCGATGACGTCCAAGTCGTCGTCGGTGAGCCTGCCCCATTGCTCTTTGACTTTGCCTTTGACTAGCTTCCAACGGCCTTCGATGCGATCGTGATTCATGACGTTCTCCTGCAGAACATTTCGCGGACATAGGGGACTGTACGCGGGGCTCCGGCGGATGCAGTAAGAAGCTCAGCGAATCCGGCGTAGGTAGCTGCCTACATTCCTGGCCTGCAGCGCGACCTCGGGAGGAAGGCGCTTGCTATTCGGTATGCTCGGGTGACGTCTGCGCAATTGCGCGACGGCAATGAAAACAGGAGGCATGGTGGTCAAACTGCGTTATGCGGGCGTCCTTGCATTCGCGTTCGCATTTCCGCAACTCGCGTTGGCGGGCCAGATTGATGGTCTGCAGCTCTCTACCGCATGGGCCTTGCCTTTCGCGGGCCTCCTGCTCTCAATCGCACTGATGCCTCTGCTGGTGCCGCGGTTCTGGCACCGTCACTTCGGCAAGGTCGCCGCGTTCTGGACCCTCGCGTTCCTGGTGCCGTTCGCGGTTAGATTCGGGCCGGCCGCCGCCGGCACCAGTTTCATGCATGCGATGGTGGCAGAGTACATTCCCTTCGTCATCCTGCTTACCGCGCTTTTTACGGTGTCCGGCGGTATTTACGTGCGAGGCAACCTGCACGGCAGCCCGGCACTGAACACCGCGATCTTGGCCATCGGCGCAGTGCTGGCAAGCTTCATGGGTACCACGGGCGCTTCGATGCTGTTGATCCGGCCGCTGATCCGCGCTAACGACAACCGGCGCCATACAGCGCATTTGGTCGTGTTCTTCATATTCATCGTCTCTAACGCGGGCGGTTCCCTCACGCCGCTGGGCGACCCGCCGCTGTTCCTCGGATTTCTGCAAGGCGTGGAGTTCTTCTGGACGGTCAAGCAGATTTTTCCTGAGACGCTGTTCCTGGTTTCGACGCTCCTCGCCATCTTCTTTGTGCTGGACATGTGGTTCTACCATCGCAAGGAGGAGATCGTTGCGACGGATCCCACGCCGGATGATCCCAAACTCGGCTTTGACGGCGCGCGAAACTTCTGGCTGCTGGGCGCCATCGTGGGGCTGGTACTGATCAGCGGATTCTGGAAGTCGCCCGTCTCGTTCGAGGTGGCCGGTGCGAACGTGGGCTTACCGGGGCTGGTGCGGGATTTGGGTCTAATCGCCGTGGCCTGGGTGTCGTACAGGATCACGCCGTCGGCTGTGCACGGTGACAACCAGTTCAGCTGGCTGCCGATGCTTGAAGTGGCCAAGCTGTTCGCGGGCATCTTCCTGACCATCGTGCCGGTCATCGCGATGCTTCGCTCGGGTGTCGCTGGCCCCTTCGCGGCTGTGCTCAACGTCGTAACGCGCGCCGATGGCAGCCCGGATCCCGCGATGTATTTCTGGGCGACGGGAATACTCAGCTCGTTCCTGGATAACGCACCCACGTACCTGGTGTTCTTCAATACCGCAGGCGGCGATGCAAAAGAATTGATGACGACCCTGGCGCCCACGCTGGCTGCGATTTCTGCAGGCGCTGTGTTCATGGGGGCCAACACCTATATCGGCAATGCGCCCAACCTCATGGTTAAGGCTATTGCTGAGGAGCGCGGGGTCCATATGCCCAGCTTTTTCGGCTACATGGCGTGGTCAGGTACCGTTCTTGTTCCAATTTTTGTCATCATGACCTTCATCTGGTTCCGATAGGGAGTCCCCATGAAAAAGCCCCGCATCGTTGTAGCCCGCGCGATCTTCCCCGAAGTCATCTCGAAGCTCGAGCAGTATTTCGAAGTCGAACACAACCAGGCCGACGACGTTTGGTCCCCCCAGGACCTCGCGCGCAAGCTCGCTGATAAGGTGGGCGCCTTTACGACGGGAGCAGAGCGGATCGACGCGAACTTGCTCGCGGCATCGCCGCAACTCAAGATCTGCGCGAACATGGCGGTTGGCTACAACAATTTCGACCTTCCCGCCATGACGCAGCGACGCGTGCTCGGCACCAACACGCCCGATGTGTTGACTGAAACCACCGCCGACTTCGGCTTCGCGCTGCTGATGGCGACGGCCCGCCGCGTCACCGAGAGCGAACACTACCTGCGCGCCGGCAAATGGGGCCGCTGGAGCTACGACATGTTCGCGGGATCAGACGTGCACGGCAGCACCCTCGGCATCCTGGGCATGGGCCGCATCGGGCAGGGCATCGCCCGCCGCGGCGCGCATGGGTTCGGCATGAACGTGATCTATCACAATCGGTCTCGCCTGGCAGCGGACCTGGAGGCGCAATGCAAGGCGCGCTACGTGAGCAAGGAAGAACTGCTGAGGAGCGCCGACCATTTGGTGCTGGTGCTGCCATATTCCGCCGCCTCGCATCACGCCATCGGTGCGGCTGAACTGGCGCAGATGAAGCCGACGGCAAATCTGATCAACGTCGCGCGTGGCGGCATCGTCGACGATGCCGCGCTGGCTGCGGCGCTGCGCGAAAAGCGCATCGCGGGCGCGGGTCTTGACGTGTACGAAGGCGAGCCTAAGGTGCACCCCGACCTGCTCACGGTGCCCAACGTCGTGCTAACGCCCCACATTGCGAGTGCCACGGTGCCCACACGCCAGGCCATGGCGCATCTGGCGGCCGACAACCTCATCGCTTTCCTGGTCAACGGCAAACCCCTTACGCCGCTCAATCCCGAGGTCCTTGGCTAGTGTCCTGTCCCACAAATATCTGTGCTCTGGCTGGCGCGCATCGGGCCGCAGGCAAGGCGTGGGCGAGGGTCAATACCCGAGGTATTGACCTTTGACCAGAACGCAGCATGCGGCCCGATGCGCGCCAGCCCGAAGGGTTCGGCCCATACGGCGCGCTAGTCGGGCGTTCAAAAGGGGTCCAGACGCCCAGTCTGGACCCC